>JAUXNR010000591.1 GCA_030682755.1 Flavobacterium sp. | reverse complement strand
TAAAAATACAACAATTCAATTTTTCTTACAAGTTTTTTAGTATATTTGTTAATGGGATTGTGAGGTTTTTTCACAGTCTGACGTTATGTGCAAACTTCGACACCTACTAACTAACCACGACACGAATGAAATCATATTGCTTAAAACTAGGATGCCTTTTGCTTTTATATTTATTCATTGGTGGCTGCGGGAATGTAGAACCTAACACTTTTGTTTTAACTGGCAACATCCAAGGGAACTATTCAGGATATATATATCTGTCTTTCGATTCGGTCAAGGACAGTTTCTTGGTGAAGAACAACAAATTTAAGTTTCGTGGTGAAATATTTTCAACTACTAGTGCTATTTTGAGTACTAAGAAAAGAACTTCAGCAATGGATAAAGATTTCTATCTTGAACAGGGAGAAATAACTATTGAAATTGAAATCCAACGAAAGAAAGTTAGAGAGACAGAACTGGATTGGATTATTATTAAATCAATTGAAGGAAGCAAAACCGCACTTTTACAAAAAGAGTTTGAAAATTATAAAACGAAGTTTGAAAAGAGCAAAAACTGGCATGCTAAAAAATATTTAAAAATAGATGAGATCATCACCGAAAATCCGCAAAGTAAATACAGTGGAAGTTTACTGGCTGGAGAGTTATGGGATTCGGTTGCTGATTTTTCAAAATTAAAGAAAATGTACGCCAAGTTAGATATTGTATACCAAGATTCCTTAACCGTAAACGTTTTGAAAACAAATCTTTTTCCAAAAGAAACTTCATTGGTCGGAAAGCACATTTTAGATTTTGAACTGAAAAGCGAGAATGGAAACCTTATTAATACTAAGAACTACAGAGGTAAATTATTGTTTGTGGATTTTTGGGCTTCATGGTGTATGCCTTGTAGAAAACAGATGCCGGATATTGTTGAAATTTACAATCAATATAAAGAGCAAGATTTTAGAATACTTGCAGTATCGCTGGATTCAGAAAAAGATAGACAAAAATGGTTAAGTGCCATAAAAAAAGAAAATGCAACTTGGGATAATGTTCTCGAAACTGGAGAGTTTTCTGGTAAAGTGGCAAAAATGTATAATATACAATCGATTCCATCAAATTTTTTAATTGATGAGCAAGGTATAATTATAAATGAAAATATTTCTCCTAAACAATTGGAAGAACATTTGAATAGATATTTCAAAACAAAGAATTAAGTAAAGCCTGCACACAATAGCTAGAGTTTCGTTGGGCTTATAAAGCCAACAATGAAACTCCTATTGAACGGAGGTAGATGGGTTTGCGGCGAAGTCAGTCCCGATAGCTATCGGGATTCGC
>JAUXNR010000590.1 GCA_030682755.1 Flavobacterium sp. | reverse complement strand
ATGTAAATATCTTGAGCGGTTTGGTTTCGAAATTACTTATTTACCTGTAGATGAATATGGTATTATAAAACTCGATGATTTTAGCAATTCTATTAAATCTTCAACAATTCTAGTTAGCATTATGCATGCAAACAATGAAGTTGGTAGTATTCAGCCAATTGCAGAGATTTCTGAAATTATTAAAGGAAAAGGAATTTATTTTCATACTGATGCGGCTCAATCAATCGGAAAAATTGAAGCTGATGTACAAACATTAGGTGTTGATTTGCTGAGTATTGCTGGACATAAACTCTATGCTCCAAAAGGAATTGGTGCATTGTATATTCGAAATGGAGTGCAATTAGAAAAACTAATGCATGGTGCTGATCATGAACAAAATCTTCGCGCCGGAACTGAAAATGTTTTGGAAATAGTTGGATTGGGAAAAGCTTGTGAAATTGCACAATTAAACTTGAAAGCATATGCTCAGCATTATCAAGAAACCCGAGATTATTTGCATAAGATTTTAGAAGAAGAATTTCCGCAAATCAAACTAAACGGTCATCCATTAAAAAGATTACCAAATACTCTTAGCCTTTCCTTTCCAAAAGTAGAAGCAAATACTTTAATTGCACGTTTAGAGGGAGTTGCAGCATCTGCAGGAGCCGCATGCCTTTCTGAAAGTATTGATGTTTCTGCAGTTTTAAAAGCCATGCGTATTCCTTTGGATTATGCAATGGGAACAATTCGTTTTTCAACCGGACGAGGATCAACAATGACAGAAATGAAAATTGCTGCTAATGAGATTATTACAACAGTAAATGGTTTGATACCAAAAGTTGAGTCGAGCGAAAAATTGGAAGATCGTGATAACAAAGAAATTAAATTAACTCATTTTACTCATGGTTTAGGTTGTGCATGCAAAAATTCACCTCAGAAATTGGAACAGGTTTTAAGAAATTTACCAGCTGTTTTTGATAAAAATGTTTTGGTTGGTACTGAAACATCTGACGATGCAACTGTTTATAAAA
>JAUXNR010000589.1 GCA_030682755.1 Flavobacterium sp. | reverse complement strand
CATTGATACGTATAACCATAAGTATTGTTCAGAATTGAAATTATACCCAATGTTGTTAAAGCATCAAACGATACAATTCGTAATTCTGTCTGATCACTAAAACAAGCGGAGTAACCTGAGCTTGGTGCGATGCTTACCGTGAAACTATCCGGATAAATTAAATTTACAACGGCTTCTTGTGTAGCAACACATCCTTCGTTTTGAGTTACTTCAACTTTGTAAGTTCCAAATAAAGTGGCTTCATAACTGCTTGAAGTAGCCCCGTTAATTAAGGTGTTGTTTCTATACCACTGAAATGTTGGTTGCAATGCATTTGTGGTAACGGTTAATGTTCTGGTTTGACCCGGAATTAGTACTTCTGTTGCTGAAACATTTAATGTGGCAGTTATATTAGACTCATTTACAGCAACCGTGTTTGATGTTGCCGAACAAGAACTTTGTGAAAGTACCAAATGATATGAACCGGTTTCAAAAGTTGTATAAGTTGGCTGGTTGGCTCCTGCAATTAAAACACCGTTTTTATACCAATTATACGTATAGATTGAATTGGTTTCTGAACTCGTTAATTGCACACTGTTTCCACCACATAAACTACCTTGAACGGTTACAGAAGGAGTTGTTAATGCTAAAGCCACGGAAACACTATTTGAACTTACGTTTCCGTAGTTTGGTAAACTTACGGTTAATTGATAGGTTCCGTTTTGTGACGCATTTGTAATGGCATATGTTGTTGCTGTGGCTCCTGAAATGGCAACACCATTAAACAACCATTGATAGTTATAATTAGTGTTGTTTGGGTTTACATTAATGTTTCCCTGAGACGTTTGAGCCACAAATGAATTAATGGTTAATGAAGTGGCTGTACTTACACAGTTTTGATATCCTGAAGCCACATTTATGGTCAAGTTAAAACTGTCAGGATAAGCCAATGTAACTGAGGCTTCTGCTTGAAGTGCACATCCTGTTCCTTGTGTTGCTACTACTTTATAAACCCCGTCTAATGTAGCCGTATAAGAACTTGAAGTAGCTCCTGAAATTAAAACGTTGTTTCTATACCACTGATATGTCGGCTGTGATAAAGAAGTTGTTGTGGTCAATATCTTTTCTTCACCAGGCAATAAAATATCAAATGCTGGATTGTTGATGGTGATTGTTCCCGAAGTTGAACTTACTAAAATAGTATTTGATGTTAACGAACAACCGGCATTGTTCACAATAACATAATAATTTCCTTCTTGATTCGTGGCATAACTGGAAGAAGTGGCTCCTGAAATAGCAACGCCGTTTCTAAACCATTGATAGGTATATTGTGTTCCGGTATAATTACTGTTGAATGTTACTGTTGTAGAAGTATTACAATAAGCTCCTGTTTGAGAAATCACCGCAGGATTTGAACCTCCTAAAGAAATGGAAATAGCATTAGAAACAATCGGAGTTGCAATTGATGGTATGGTTACAACTAAATGATAGGAACCATTTCCTGTAGTTTGATTAACCGTTAGCAATGTTGAAGTGGCTCCCGCAATAGGTTGATTATTTTTATACCATTGATAAGCATACCCATAAGTGTTGTTTACTAAGTTTACAACGCCGTTTGAAGTAAAGGCATTAAATTGAACAATATTCAACAAAATTTCTGTGCTGATGCATTGCTGATAATCTCCCGCACTTGCAATAGCAACTTCAAAACTATCAGGGAATATTACTTCAACTGAAACCGTACTTGATGTTGTACATCCTTGCGTTTCTGTAACGGTTAAAGAATAGACCCCTGCGTCATTCGCTGTATAATTTATCGAAGTAGCACCTGGAATATTCACTCCATTTTTCTTCCATTGAAAGGTTGGGTTTATTGCATTTGTAATTCCGTTTATTTGTAGCGTTGTTCCCGGAATTAAAATTTCAACAGCTGCTGTATTTAAACTCACTTGCAAATCTATAACTTCTAAAAACATTGCATTTGATTCAAAAACACAACTTCCATCTGTGATGATTAATTTGTAAGTTCCTTCTAAAGTGGCATTATATGTTGCCGCAGTTGCTCCACTGATTACTACATTGTTTCGGTACCATTGATAATTGTATGAGGCGTCTTGATGTGAAGAAACCAATGTTTTTGACGAACCTTCACATATAAAATCTGTTGAATCAGATGTATTTATTGTTAATTCAAATCCTGAAATAATATTTACTGCAACAATATTTGAATACGAATTCATAATACAACTTCCGTAGTCAACAATTACATAGTAGTTTCCGGATTGCGTCACAGGAATTGAAGGACCGGTTTGACCAACAATCTCTGCAAAGTTTCTATACCACTTGTAATTTAAACCAGGATAAAACAACGGCGATGCCGGCGTTCCATCTGAATCAATTTGTAAATTGAAGGTTGAACCCTCACAAACAGTTATAGTTCCTGAATTGTTATTTATTGAAAAAGGCTGATTGTGAATAGCATAATAAGCAGGGAAACTTACACTTGACGGACTGGTTGCAACCGGAGCAGTACTTCTTACTCGAAGTCTGTAACCTTCACCCGCAGTATTTGTTGGTAATTGAAAATTTGTATTAACCGGGGAGGTTGTGCTGGTTAATGTTTTAACGGTAGTAGCACCTGCAAAATTTCCTGTAGGATCAGACATTTCAATGATGAATGTATTACCCGCTTGAAGATTTGCCGTCGGAAAAAAAGTAAAGGAAACATTGTACGTATTAAATCCCGAAGAAGCACAGGCTTGAGAGAAGCCTAAGGTAGGTGTGCCAATCACTATCTGTGAAGCAACCGTGTTGACAAATAATGTTGTCAGCAAGGTGAGCAGCAAATAGCTTTTCTTTGGGGTAAAATTATACATATAATACTAGCTTATATTTGTCTGCTTCTACCCCTAAAAGCATCCAAAATACATTCAATTTAAATACTACTTTCTACTACACTTTAAATCCTATTACGAGAATAGTTGATTTAAGGTTTTCAGTTTGCTTTGCTCACTGAAATATTTTTATGAAATAGTATTATATAATCCCAAAAAATGTATGGGTTGTATAATTCTCTGTCGAAGATATATATTTCTTTTAAATGTTATATACTTAAGATAAAAAAAAAGCGTTTTTTTATGAAAATATGCGGTAAACCGTAAATTTTAACACATATAATTGTAAATAAATTCTGAATAGATATGTTTTTAAACGTCTATTGTTGCGTTTCATCGATGTTTTTATTTTGTAACACAATATAGTAGGTTAACTTGAATTTGTGTATTTTTGTCCTTCAAAATTGAATTATGTCAGAAGAAAGATCATTGAATTTTATCGAACAAATAATTGAGGAAGATTTAAAAAAAGGTTTTCCTAAATCTAGCTTGCGTTTTCGTTTTCCACCGGAACCAAACGGATATTTACATGTGGGTCATGCCAGTGCTATTTGTCTGAATTTCGGATTGGGATTGGATTATCAAGCACCTGTAAATCTTAGATTTGACGATACAAATCCTGCAAAAGAAGAACAAGAATATGTTGATGCCATAAAAAAAGATGTTTCTTGGCTTGGTTATCAATGGGCCGAAGAACGATATGCCTCCGATTATTTTCAACAATTATATGATTGGGCGGTAGTTTTTATTGAAAACGGAAAGGCCTATATTGACAGCCAATCTTCTGAAGATATGGCCAAACAAAAAGGAACTCCAACACAAGTGGGCACAGACAGTCCATTCAGAAATCGTACTGTAGAAGAAAACTTAGATCTTTTTGAACGCATGAAAAACGGTGAATTTCCGGAAGGAACTCACGTGTTGCGGGCAAAAATTAATATGAGTTCAACAAATATGTTAATGCGTGATCCGATTATGTATCGCATCTTGCACAAACACCATCACAGAACCGGAAATTCTTGGTGCATTTATCCTATGTATGATTGGGCTCACGGCGAAAGTGATTATATTGAAGGTGTTTCTCATTCGTTATGTACGCTCGAGTTTTTGCCACATAGAGAATTATATGATTGGTTTTTAGATCAAATTTATGATGCCTCCAAAACAAGACCAAAACAAAGAGAATTTGCCAGAAGAAATCTTTCGCACACCGTTGTTAGTAAAAGAAAATTAATGCAGTTGGTTCAAGAAGGACATGTATCGTCTTGGGATGACCCAAGAATGAGTACCATTTCCGGAATGCGAAGAAGAGGTTATACGCCAACAGCAATTCGGAATTTTGCTAAAACAATCGGAATAGCCAAGCGTACTAATTTGATTGATGTTTCACTTTTGGAGTTTTGTGTTCGTGAAGATTTAAACAAAATTGCTCCAAGAGTAATGGCGGTTTTGAATCCTGTAAAACTGGTTATTACCAATTATCCTGAAGGAAAGGAAGAGTGGTTAGAAGCAGAAAACAACCCGGAAGAGGAAGTAATGACGTATAGAAAAGTTCCTTTTTCAAAAGAACTTTATATTGAAAGAGAAGATTTTCAAGAAGAAGCAAACAAGAAATTTTTCCGGTTAACACTAGGGACAGAAGTGCGTTTGAAAAATGCCTATATCATTAAAGGAGAAAAAGTTGTAAAAGACGAACAAGGGAATATTGTTGAAATTCACGCTTCTTATGATGAAGATTCAAAGTCGGGTAGTGGGTCAGAAGCCAGTCAACGAAAAGTAAAAGGAACCATTCATTGGGTATCAATTCCTCATGCTGTTGAAGCGGAAGTAAGAGTTTATGATCGATTATTCACACACGAAAATCCTGATGGAGATAAAGACGTAGATTTTAAAGAATATATCAATCCAAATTCTTTGCAAATTATAACAGGATATGTTGAACCAAGTTTGCAATCTTCAAATCCGGAAGATAAATACCAATTTCAACGTTTGGGTTATTTTTGTGTTGACAAAGATTCTACTGCTCAAAAATTAGTTTTTAACAAAACGGTTGGTCTAAGAGATTCTTGGGCAAAAATTGAAGCAAAAGAGTAAAACCAACAACTATAGAAATATCAAATGAAAAAGCCCGATTTGCGTCGGGCTTTTCTATTATTGTTATTTTGTATAATAAAACACAAAACGATAATTATTTCTTATCAAAAGTGACGCTCTAAGATTTGTTTAAATTCGCCAAAAAAAAACGGTAATATGTTTTTATGTTTTGCTCAAAGAAATGCTCTTACAACTAATTTATTTCGTTTTTTAGATTTTGAAACAAAAAAAAGGACCTTTCGGCCCTTTTTAGTTATTCGTTTTCTTCCGTTGTTCCAAATTCATCTTTAGAATTGGCTTTCGGAACTCGTTTTGTACTGTTTGCTTTTTTCATTGCCTCACCAACTTGGTTACTTGCTGTGAAACTTGCCACCATGTTATTTAACATTTCACTTCCTGCTTGAGGTGAATTTGGTAATAAGATTAAGTTAGAATTTGCATCGGCTCCAATAGCTTGCAATGTGTCATAATGTTGTGTTACAACAATCAATGCCGAAGCTTCTTGAGAATTAATACCCACTTTGTTCAACACATCAACACTTTCCACCAAACCTCTTGCAATTTCTCTTCTTTGGTCAGCAATACCTTGACCTTGAAGTCTTTTGCTTTCTGCTTCTGCTTTTGCTTTGGCTACAATTCTTATTCTTCCGGCTTCTGCTTCATATTCTGCAGCTGTTTTTTCACGATCAGCTGCATTAATTCGGTTCATCGCGTTTTTTACTTGAATATCCGGATCAATATCAGTAATTAATGTATTGATAATATCATAACCATAAGTAGTCATTGCTTCGTTTAACTCACGTTTAACAGCAACAGCAATATCATCTTTACGCTCAAATACATCGTCTAATTTTAGTTTTGGCACCTCTGCACGAACCACGTCAAATACATAAGATGTAATCTGATCATGTGGATATTCCAATTTATAAAAAGCTTCATAAACTTTCTCCTGAATTACTTTAAATTGAACAGAAACTTTCATTTTAACAAAAACATTATCCTTGGTTTTTGTTTCAATGATAACATCTAGTTGTTGAATTCTAAGGTTTAATCTGCCTGCAACTCGGTCAATCACAGGAATTTTTAATTGTAAACCGGATTGTCTGGTGCTACTGTATTTTCCAAATCGCTCAATGACAGCAGCTGATTGTTGCTTAACTGTAAAAAATGAGGCCAGTAAAAGAAATACGGCTAAAACAATAAATACATAAGTAAAGGTCATAATAAGTAATAGTTAAATGTTAGTATGTATAATGATACGAAATTTCTATTAGGTTTGTTACAAGTTAACAAACTATTAATGAAAAGATTTTTTAGAATTAACTTTCTGCAACCTGTAAAGTGTTGTTTTTAAGTGTAATTACAAAAATACATTTTCAAAAATAAATTAATAATCATAAAAAAGGGTTTCAACTTTTTGAAACCCTTTTAAAAAAGCTATTTAGAGATCTTCTTTAGAAATATTTTTTAGTATTTCATATTTCTTTTGCTTTGTTTTCCATCGTTCCATTGCATATTGTTGCATGTCTTCCACCTTGTCTTTTTCATCAACAATCTCAAATCCTAAAAGCGTTTCAATAATGTCTTCTAATGTTGCGATTCCGTCCATTCCACCATATTCATCAGAAATTAATGAGATTTGCTCTTTGTTATGCAGCAACTCTTCCCAAGCATCAAATAAGGTTGTTACCTTAGGGAAAGTAACGATATCTCTTCGGATGTCTTTTAATTTTAAATCAAATTGATCTTCGGCCAACTTCTCAAAAACAAGTTCTCTAAAGACATAACCCGTTATATTGTCCCGATTTCCTTCATAAATAGGGATACGAGAGAAATGCAGAAAATCTTTGTTATTCAAAAACTCTTGTAATGTCATTTCCTCATTAGCAACTACAACTACAATTCGTGGGGTCATAATTTCGGAAATCTTTATACCTTTAAGTTTTATAAGATTCTGAATAATTTTATTTTCTTTTTCACCAAAAATTCCTTCTTCTGTACCAATACTGGCTAAAGCAGAAATTTCCTCTCTACTTGTGGTTAATTCTTTTTCATTTTTGGAAAGTAATTTAGTTAAAACAGCAGAAACAACCACTAAAGGATAGGTTATAAAA
>JAUXNR010000587.1 GCA_030682755.1 Flavobacterium sp. | reverse complement strand
AGAAGATTTATAATGCTTTTCCACCACTTGCTTCACAGATGGCAAAAACATATAGTCCTCCTCTCCCATTACATATAATGTTGGAATGTTGATTTCAACTTGGCGAAACCATCGCAAAACGGGATTAATTTCTGCAGTTAGTTTAAACCACTTGATAAACTCCTTTTGATACAATTTCTTAGCTTCATTAATGAAAAGTAGGCGAGATTGTTTGTGATTTTTCTTAGGCATAATCACAAAAGCAAAAAAACGGTAGAGTACTAAATAAGGTAAGACATACTTAAAAATATTACCCAATCGCATCAGAATTTGTGAACGAAAATTCATTTTTAAAATGGCACCTCCCATAATCATAGATTTTACTTTGGTTGGATGCATTTCCGCTAATTGTCTGATGACGATGGTGCCAAGTGAAATACCCACAAAATGAGACGTTTCAATTTTTAAATGCTCAATGACATCATATACATCTTGTGCAATAGATTGAAAAGTATATTTTTGTTTGAAGCCGTTTTTTAAATTGGGTTTGGACTCACCATGACCACGCAAATCCAAAAGCAGCACGTTAAAATGTTTTTGGAAATCTCTGATTTGCTTGAACCAAATGGAAGAACTTCCTCCTGCACCATGCACAAAAGTTACCCAATCTGAGCTAGATTCATTTTTATAAATTGTGTAGGCTATCACGTAAATTTGGTTTTCAACAAAAGTACTCTTTTTATCAACATTAGCAATCTTAACAATTCTTAATGAAAATTTAATAATTCAATAATGTATCTTTGCAAAATAAAATTTCACCCCCAATGAAAGGCGTATTTAAAGAAAATAAAGATTTACTATTTATAAAAGAAGAATTCAACACTTTCTTAAAAAAGAAAAAAGAAACCACTTCTGAGAAAAAACAAAAACCTCAAGCTGAAAAGGAAGAAACGTTAACTTTGGAAGAAGTTGAACTATAGTTGTTCGTGTAATTTTTTAAAATAATCGAAAGCTTTCAGGATTCGGCTACCGTACCAAGAGAACATTTCACCATCAACAAAAATGGTTTTGGCGTGGTGCGTATTTCTTCCAATTTCAAAAGCGTGTTCGTCTTTAAACGGGAAAGGTTCTGAAGACAACATTATTAATTCAGGATCACCTTCTTGCCGCATTTTTTCCAATTCAATTTCGGGATATCTTCCTTTTGCTTCGTATGTATTTTGAAAACGATTCAATTGTAGCATTTCATTGATAAACGTATTTTTACCGGCTACCATATACGGATTTGCCCAAATGAAATAAGCCGTTTTCCGATAAGGTTTTTCTTTTATAAAATGTTGAAAATCGTCATAAGCAAAAGTGATTTTATCCATCCATTTTTGGGCTTCTGTGCGTTTATTGAACAACTCTCCAAAATCGGAAATCATTTGCAAATTGTCTTGAATCGTAACGATATCTGTTACCCAAACCGGACAAATAAGACTTACTTCTTCTACAATTTCTTTGGTATTTTCTTCTTTGTTGCAAATAACAATATCGGGTTTTAAATCTAGAATTTTTTCGAATTTGATTGTTTTTGTTCCGCCAACAATTTGTTTGGTTGCCTTAAAATGAGGGGGATGTACGCAAAATTTTGTGATGCCAACAATGGCATCTTCCAACCCTAAATCATACAACAATTCGGTTTGCGAAGGCACCAATGAAACAATTCTCTTTGGAGTAGTTTCAAATGTATGTTGGTTTCCGAGTTGATCTGTAACGATTTTTGACATTGTTGATGTGATTTTTGAACTCAACTTATTTCAATTCATCATTTTCCCAAATTCCTTCTTTCTTGAGTTTGCCGTTCTTTTTATACAATTTTCCTTCGCCATGGCGTTGGTCATTTTTCCAAAAACCTTTGTACACTTCGCCATTTTTCCAATGGTATTCTCCGTATCCATTTCTTTTGTCGTCAACAAAATCCCCTTCATAAAACTCTTCATCTTTCCATGTAAATATGCCTTTTCCATGTCTGAGATTGTTTTTCCAGTAGCCTTTATAAATACTTCCGGTTTCAAAAACCCCAACGCCATAACCTTCTG
>JAUXNR010000582.1 GCA_030682755.1 Flavobacterium sp. | reverse complement strand
TTCCTCGATGCGGTTATCGTCAAGGTTGATGTAAAGGGTGCGGTTGTTATAACCTTTGTCGATGGGAGCCCATGTGTATTTGTAGGTTGCCAATACTTTTCGGGCGGCTTTCATTTCTTGAATATTCATAAAAATATTATTGGTTTTTCAGTTAACAAAAGTAAATAAAAAGTGCAAAGCTTCGGCTAAATCAATAAAAATTCAGATATGCAAAGTGTATGCATATCGGAATTGGTTGGTTAAAATCCGTTATGACAAGGAATTGAATTGTGTGCCCAGGGTTTGTTTTTTTGGTTTTTGATAATGTCAGGGCAAATGCTTTGCCTAATGATTAAAACCTAGAGACGACTTCTATCTATTATTTCATTGGCCAATATAAATACAGGCAAGGTTATAGCGTTGATTTCCTGCTTGTTAAGTTGTTGAATTCGGCCAAATTAAATTCTGGGAAAACACCCAACTATATGGTTTGCAGCTTACAAATATTTATTTATCTTTGCAGTCCGATTTTCAAATCGTGTATTTAACTATTAACAAATTAATTATTCAAAACAAAACATGAAAAATCGTTACGAAACCGTTTTCATTATGACTCCCGTTTTGTCTGATGATCAGATGAAGGAAACGGTAAAGAAGTACATGGATTTGCTTGAGAAAAAAGAAGCAATTATCCATCACCAGGAACACTGGGGGTTACGCAAATTAGCGTACCCGATTCAGAAAAAATCATCCGGCTTTTATCAGCTGATTGAATTCGAGGCCGAAGGCGACATTATCACCGACTTTGAAATTGCCTTCAAACGCGATGAGCGCATTATCCGCTTCCTTACCATCAAGCTTGATAAGCATGCTATTGCTTACACTGAGAAAAAACGTAAGACAAAAACCGCTTCGGCCGAAGCTTAACCAAACACTGAAAACTATGGCTCAGAATTCTGAAATCAGGTATTTAACTCCGATAGCTGTTGATACCAAAAGAAAAAAATACTGCCGCTTTAAGAAAAGTGGAATCAAATTTATAGATTATAAAGACGAAAATTTCCTCTTCAAATTTATAAACGAGCAAGGAAAGCTTCTTCCAAGAAGAATCACCGGTACTTCTA
>JAUXNR010000581.1 GCA_030682755.1 Flavobacterium sp. | reverse complement strand
ACGAATGAGCGAAGAATGTAAAATATGGTTTCCGCATGAGATTTTCTACATTGAAAGTTTATTGTCAATAACCCGGACAATTCTTTCTGAAAAAAATGTAGTGGTAACCGTCTTAGACCAAATTCAGGAAGGAGATTATGAAAACGGAAAAATTCTTATTGACGCAGTCCAGAATATCTGTACCCAAGCTGCATTAATTTCTAAATTTTTCTGGCCGGTTAGCAGAACCAAGATCCATAAAGGCAGGGGAAAAAGGTTACGCGAAGCGTATGGGATTCATGAGCAGAATTGCCTTAAGGATAAACAGGTAAGGAATTTCATCGAACACTTCGACGAAAAACTCGACTTGTATCTGTCTGAATTCTCAGCGGGAACCATTATTCCCATATATGTTGGTCCAAGAATTGACATGGAGGCTAAGCAAATATTTCGCGGCTATTTTCTCAACGAAGCAGTATTCACAATTTTGCATTTGGAATATAAAATCATTCCTATAATTGACGAGATTGAGAGGATACATTTACTTTTAGAGCAAGATTTCATAAGTGGAAGGTTTAGTAATTAACAAAAAGTCCCACGATTCGCTTAAACTATTTTATAAATTTTAAACTATGAAAAGACCTCTTGAAAAAGACCCTCTCCTTAATAAAGAAAATTCTGGAACTGAGTATTGATGAATTAATTGAACGTGATAGTGATATTTTTAATCATGCTGAAGAAGTGATTGATCAACTATCAGGTGAGGAGGTTATTAGATTAAACAGAAAGCTTCATGAAACTACTATCAATCATAGACTGGCTTTTTATCTGGAGAAATATTGTTATGAAACGGAATTAGAAGATCTAATAGTGGATATCGAATACAATAGGTATTACGAAAACCCAAAAATGCTTAACACAATTGAAGGAAGGATTACTGCCAGGCCGGATATAATTATGCATTCAAGGATGGATAAAACTGTTCCCACACAGCACTTTTTGGTTGTCGAAGCAAAAAAGGAACTGATAACTGAGCATGATAGAAATAAAATAAGAGGTTTTATTAGTGATGACGACTATACTTATCTTTTCGGCCTAACCATTTCATATTGCCAAGACCCAAATAACGTTATCGCTACTTTATTTTATTATAATGGCGAAAATATTATCGAAGAAGATATTTCAAGGCATAAATAAAACAGTTATCGTTTAATAATGAATCGTATGCAACGACAATTTATGGACAAATCAATCTCAAATATGGAAAAATACTTAATTGTCCATAAAAAAACTGATTTATTTTTCAATGGTTTCAGTGACCCACAATATCAACAAGGTAAAAACACATTATCTAAAACAAATTTTGTTTCAATCAGAGAAGGTAACAGATCTGATCAAGAAATTTTAAACACTACTTTTAATGGGCACATTATAGTCAGGAATGAGGTTCATTTGATGCATAATAATATTGTTTATGCCGGAAGCGAAATAGCGAAGACTCTTTCTGAATTTTACGATGACTTGTCTTATTTACCAATAAACGATTTCGCAGTTGAAAGAAATTTCAAAAGACATTGATTATTGATTTACTGTCGCTAGTTTTTGCTTTAAATTTTTCAATAATTTCCCATGAAGCTTTTGAAAATTTTGCAAGAAGTCGATATTAGACTGTAGTTTTTCAATTTTGATTTTTTTCATTAGGTCTTCCTTACTTTCTTCGGTACTGTCAATCAGGTCGAAATCCTTTTCCTTGTCTAGCACGATATTTATTATTTGTACATCGATATCTTCTGTGAGGCGGGGTGCATTTTCCAACCATTTTGTTTCTTCATCAGTGGTTACTTCTGATGCAGCATTATTCAGGGCTTGGTCAATGCAAATTCGAGCATACTTGTCCGCGGCTTTGGCTACGTCCAACCAACCATCACTATTGAAAGTTTTTTTTGTAACTGTCTTTTTCTTTGAAGCAATGGCATCATCAAAGTAAAACGATCGTTCACGGTCAGGATTTAGTTTGACCAAAAATTCAAAAATGGGAACGAAATTCTGAAAAGGTTTTGAGTTACCGGGCAATTGCCACCTGTGGCTCCAAATCTTCAAAATAATGTCGAAGCATTCTTTATCGAGCCTGCTTTTTTCTTGACCGCTTGCACTTTCCGCTTCAGTCATTTTCATGGCCAGGTAATGTGCCATCCATCTGCCTAGCGTGTCAACGCTTTGTTCCAGTTGTAATTCTTTAACTAACAACTTACCCAAGTTGATGGTTTTCTGTTGTGCTTCTGATTTTTCCATCTGCTGACAATATAAAAATTTTACTTGTTGATTCTTTGTATTTGCGATCATCCATATAACGTCGGTATATTTGATTTCGTCCCAGCTGCACTTCGATTATCAACTCAGACTTAAGATCGATGCAAAGCTGTTTTAAAAAGAACAGTGATGCCGACATGCGATTTCCTAATTGCTGCGGTTCCTCATCACGAGAACCATTGTAACTGGCATAAAGCGAGTTGAGTAATGAGGGTTCACAGGAATCGTTACAATACCATTTTTTTCCATCTTCTGAAACTAAAAGGTTCATATCCTTGACTATTTTTTTTCCCAATCGATAAGGTGGGAACATGATTTCACCGGCGAATGGGTCAAATTCGTCAAGACTTTTTGAAATGTCTCGGTCTTTTATCCATCCTTTAAGAATGAAAGGCATAGAGTTTATTTCCATACGTTTTTCTTTATATGATGGCAACTTAAAGTCCCGGAAATCGACACAAGTTGATAACGCATTAAGTAAAGCTTCCGAAGTCTCCGGTGACACTAACGCTGACGTTACATAATAGGTGCCTTTTATCGTACTGTTGCTCTCCTGCCAAGACCCTTTTACGTTCAGCCAGGTTTCTCCATTGCGTTTTTCGATTAGTGATTCCAAGAATTCATCGTCGGATATTTCGAGCTGCTGTTCGTCTCGGTAATCACTTTTTACCCACGTTGGACTTGTAGTGGGTACGGGATCGCGGAAATCAGAAAGCCATCTTCCATCTGGACTGGTTAGCAGGTGACGGGACAACCATTCGCTCCAATCATCTTCGCTCCAGTCCCTTCTGATTACCGTCGGCATCTTTTCGAGCAATTGTGCGGCTACGATCATTAGGGAATGATAAGAAATGTAAAAGTCCAGGCGATCTATTCGGGGATAACTTCCGTGATCATGATGGGTACTGTAATCATTGGAATTATTCCATAATCCGACACGTGGATCACTATTATATCCACCTTTAATGTTACCCCATTTTTCTTCGATAACAATCGCCGCAAGATCTTCTGTTTGTTCTCCCGATATGCCGAAAACCTCGCCTAATGGCTTGAACCAATAATTATCGAAATCCCATCCAAAGTAGAAACCTTCTTTCCGCTCAACTTCATTATCTCTGTGCAGATAACTCTTGGTTTGATAATTATAATCAACTGTTTTTATCGGAAACCTCGATTTTGTAGCATTGCTTAATGAATTAACGACCTCGATTCCATAAACATCTTGGTTATTTCTTGCAATGTTTAATGCAGTGTCAGCCGCAAATTGTTTAATCAATATGTGCTTTTCACTTAGAGCGTAACGCATGATTGTGCTGGCATGTTTTTCAACATTTGAAGTTTTTTCCATAGTCGCCCTGCTTAACGCTATGAACAAGTACAACCGGGCATGGAAGCTGTAAAAAGGATAACTTTTGACGCCGAACGGTCCGGCATTGTCACGCTCCAGCCAATAGAAAAGCTGATTGATGACATCAACGCAGTCAAAGTGCACTAATTCCCGAACGCAATGTGCCGCTTTCCAACGGATTTCTGATTTTGGCGAAGCTAGCGATGACCACACGAACCCGGCAACGCTTCTGGAAGCGTCATAGACTTCATCAACGGCAGGGTTGGCCGAGCCATCACCAAAATCTTCGTCAACGTGCAATTCAAATCTTGAAAGAGTGTAGTCCAGTAAATCAACTGCTTCGTCGTTGGTAAGATGAGAACGTGAAATGACTGCAAATCCAAACAACATCTCCGCATCCGCAAATTCGTTTCCGGTCGCCAACCCTTCATAGATGCCATTCTGCAAAACGGAAATTTGCTCTCCATCCAATGACAGTTTCTCTATCGTCGACTTATAATGCCAAGGGATAACCAGTTCATGAGCAAATTTTTGCCCGATCGACGATAATGATGGAGATAATCGTTTTTTGAAACTTACTTTTGATTTCCAATCTGTTGGTAGTGCCTGGAAAATCTCTTCGACATCATTCAACGACAGCTTATTTACGTTGGGTAAGTTGCCAAGAAAATTATATGCGTCACTTTCTTCGATGCGATTGAGGACATTTTTCCAAAATTCAGATTTATGTATAAATGGATTGCGTTCGGCAATTTTTATTTCGAATTTCGCCAACGATGCACTAAGCCCGTCATCCGTATTTAAATCGGAATCCGAAAAAATCTTTTCCCAATCAAAGGTATCTTGCTCGGTTGCGCTGTATCTTGTAGCTTCTTTTTTCTCCTCTGAGCTAGCTTGTTCTTCAAAGGAATTTATGATATTGTCGAGCTCAGCGTTTTTAGTGCCCGCGAGATCCGATGCCTTTTTCAACGAATTCCAATATTCCGGTGTTGCGCCTTCATTTTGTACGCGAGGTATTAACCGTTCTAGTAATATGTTTTTTGCTTGTAACGAGATAGGCCTCTCAATCAACTTACCGATGATATTTCGGACTTGGTCGATGTCAAGAAATGTACTTAAAGCAATTGCGGTTTGAATTGAGATTTTTTCGCTACTAATGAGTTCTTGTATCAAAGCCGATTCGAGCCACTCAAATCGTCCAATCTCCCTTTCACGCCATCTGCTTAAGGCGGCTATTCCGCTTGATGTTGACAATCTTGTGCAAACTTGTATGGCTTCGCCTCGGTCCCAATGTTTTTCCCGAAGATTTTCTCCAACTAGTTCCGCGACGCGAATAAAGCGGTAAGCAATTTCGGGATTTGGCTTGTGATTGGCTACAGATTGTTTTGCCAATGCCTGAGTTGCTTCCCACCGTTGGTAAATTTCGTCACCGAATTTCGAAACTATCTCGATTGCATTTTCAAAGTAAACGCTTGCATCGTCTTTCGATACAGCCAGAACAGCACGGGACAGTGAAATATAACGGTCTGCAATTTCTTCAGGACCATCCTCGCTAACAGATTTAATTAGCCTAAATGCATCTTCCTCAGATTCCTTTGCAAATGCTTTGAGGTGTGGTAAACGATAAGCTATTCTTACCAGTTTTATATGATGATTAACCCTAAGAGATCCGTTACCTTTGATGTAGGACATAAAGAATTCTTTCAACTCTTCCGTAAAACAATTCTTCGACCACTTTAAAATTGAGAGGTACAATGTTGCGATTTCTGAAGGGAAATTATCACTGCTCCTGTAGCGGCCTTGTAATGCCTGATTTGATTTTGGAATCGCCTCTTTAACGCGTGCAAGTATATCTGATGGTTGGTTCATTAAAATGTCCAGTCTTAACTGATATAATGGCAACAACCCATTAATAATAAAATTAAACTCTTTTAGATCATCCGATTGTTGATGCTTTTTATTGTCTTTATTTATTAGATCCGTCGGTGTAATATCTTCAAGACTAACCGTGTCAATTTTACTTATATGCAGCCTGATTGCCAGCGACCGTAAGTACAACATTCTATCCTCACCAAAATGAGAATTGTACACCATCTGATTGGCTCGCTCCGGAAAATAGTAATTAAGGGATTTAATAATTCTTTTTTCGGGCATATTATGTTGTAAACATGCTTCTAAAAAAGAAAGAATAGCAGGAGTTATCGTATCGTTGTGGAGGTATATTGGTTCTTTTATGCGTGTTCGTTCGGCGCTTAACGCCTTTAAGCATTTTTCGAGAAGTACGCCATCTGGGAATTGTCCGACCTTGCCAAGTTCATCGGTGATGGCAACAACATAATATGGATAATCGTTAAGCTGTTCCAATATTTTTATAAGCAGTTCGAATTCTCCTTTATCAATAAGTCTTGAAGAAAGAGATTTAATAGTTCTGTAAACAGCAGAATGAGGTTTCAACCCCGTTACAAATTTTGCAAAACCTTCTACACCATTTATGTTTAGGTGCGTGTTTGCAAGTTCTAGTACATCGCCATCTTGCAGTTTTTCTTCATCATGAAAATGGGGACGTTTTTTTTTCTTTTTTGATTGTTCAAAATACACATTTAGCCAATTCATGGCAGCCCTCAAAAATCCTCTCGCTTCACCCTTATATCCATCTACTGCCGATAAAAGTGCGGAACTGTAAACATTTTCCGACCCTGCCCAAGCACCCGATATTGATCTTTTGAAAGCAAGTTCTTTTACCTTATCCTCGCTTTGCAGCGGTACAATTAAATCCAGATTTTGTCGCAATAATAACAATTGCCGCTGCTCTCCGGCCATTTCTTCACCTGCGCGTACGGCAAGTTTTATGGCATCTTTAAAACGGCGGAGTTTTAACGCGGCTTTGAAAGCAAATTGCAATCGATAAACCCTGACGTTTCTTGCGTCAATCGGATTATCCTTCGGTAAAAAGTCATCAGACAGGGCACTTGAGATTAATTTATCATATTCTTCCGCTTGAAGGTATAATTGTGGTAGCACCTGGGAAACATAGGTTGAATTGATGGCTAATGGTTCTAATGAAGTGATGTATTTTTGGAAGTCGGCCTTAGAGGCGCAAAATTTCTTTCGAAACCACGTTTCTGTTGGTTCATCCCTGAATTGAACCGACAAGTCAGAAATCCACAGTGGCCGGCCAATATCGGCGACAAAACTCCTTACTGTAGCAATCTCTACACCGGCCGCAAGCGCTAGCACATCCAATGGAATGTGCGGCGAAAGGCTCGCAAGGCCAATGCAAATGGATTGTACATGATCCTTAAATCCTGGCAGATACAGATCTTCAATTCTTGTAACTGCCCTAGATAGTTGCAACTCGATTTGATCTTCAATTTTCGTTCCCGCCGGCCCTAAATTGGTTAATAATTCTGCTACAGAGTCAGTTTTAAAATCTAGAGCATTCGCCTGAACACGGGGATTCCCATTGGTAAGTCTGTGAAATTCTGTTCCATCTTGCGGTTTCGCGTCCGGGAAATAATTTTTAAGGTTTTCCAGCGATTCATCTGCACTAAATCCTTGAAGTTCAAATTTACCGGTGGCACCCAAAGGTTGCAAAAGATCAATTCTTTCGGTCCTGCATAAAAAGACTATTTTACAGCCTAATGGCGGATTTTCTCTCATCAGTTCATGCACAAAGCATAACTCATTGAATTCCTTTGCAGCCATTTCTGCATTGTCAGCTGCGTCGATTACAATGACTAACGCGGCATTTTCGTTTGCCATTTTTAGGGCAGCAGTTGCTGAACCAATACGAAGCAAGAAATCTCGCATGATCTCACGGTCCAGAGTTGTATTTTGTACAAGTAGGGGGTCGCACAGTCCTTTGGCGGCTAATTCATTTGCTATTTGCACCAATGCGGTGCGATGCATATGGCGTGTCGTGCTTCGATTGCGGTAACCTCCGGCACCGAAACAGTCATACGCAACGCCCATGGATCCTTCATCAAGTGATTTTAAAACCTGTCTTGCGAAAACAGATTTACCTACTCCGCCTTCCGCATGGATTATTATTGGCAAATTAGCCTCCATTATATTGTCTACCAAAGTTTTATGCTGAACACGCGTAATTGTATTGTCCATGTTTTCCCAAACTGCATCTGCAGGGAACATGGCTTTCTCTGAAGTAACGCCAATTCTGTTTAAAATATCTTCTTTGACGATTAAGCCATTGGAATCGGGAAGCACCTTCTCTTGCATAAGCGTGATAATACTGTCAACATATGCATTGTCAAAAGTTCCCGAGACAAGCTGCGACATCTCAACCCTCAATTCATCCTTCTGTACATTATAATTACCTTCGCCGTCCTCAAAATTTATGACGGAACAAAATTCCTTCAATTGAACATCGGCAAAACCTGTATATTTTTTTAGAGTATCCTTAAAAGTTTTGTTTGTTGTTTTATCGTCCGCAATATTGGTGATTCCTTTTTTAAAGTTATCATCAATCTTTCGGTTTGATACGATTGTAAACGATATACATTTTGTTTTAATTTCATTCTTTTCGGCATGCTGAGTATATCTCTTAGCAAATCCTTCGAAAGTTGTTTTGAGGTCGCTTAACACAAACGGGACGCCTGATTTAACAGTTGTGTGTTTAAGCTGATAATACTTGATTTGTTGCCCTTCGTCAGGTTTTCCGTAGCACTCAGTGAGATCAATGACGTACTCACCGGCTTTATCTTTCTCCGGTGATCCTTCAATAGTTATGGAACCCAATGATGAAGTTGGAAAAATCATCTTTAAAGACCGCCGAGCCGCCCATCGGTAATGAAAAACATCTCCTGCTCTCGAAAATCCTACTAAATCATATGCCATGTGATTACATTTTTGCCTTTGTAAATATCGAGTTTTTAAAATTAAACATCGCCATTTAGAATATATGGATTTTAATTTTCGTCGATTTTGTTTCGTTTTCTCCTAATCGAGTAAATTCTAAGCTTCAACATTTGTAGCTTTTCGTTCACCCATTATTAGCTTGTATGCCTCGACTACTTTTACAGTCAGTTTGTTACTTGCTTCTACGTTACCTGGGTTTAGATCTGGATGGCACTCTTTTAATTTTTTCTTGTAGGAAGCTTTGATTTCGTTATCAGTTGCAGAACGTAAAATCCCGAACAAAGCATACGCCTTATCGATCTCGCTTTTGAAAATAAATTGTTGCTTTTTAATAACATCAACATCGCTATTCGCCTCAAGTACTTCCTTGAAAAATTCGAAAATGCTCATTCCGGTCGGCACTTCACTGAGTTGCGCAAACATCTGAAAACCCGATGCAACATTTTTTAAAAATATTGCTGTGAGGATGCCTACACCGGCAGCAATTTTCATTGTTGTGCTCACCAAATTTGCATCCAGCCTAGATACGTCAAAAGTTCCAGGATGATATGCGGCGAGAATGCCTTTTTTGAATAGGTAGTATCCAGGGAGCATGGTGTCTGAAGGTATAAGACCAATACGTTCCATCTGGTCGCCAATTAGCTTTTGTGTAAAAGGATCACTATAATCCAATTGCTCGATGTCGATTGTTCCAATTGAAAATGGGAATTTCAAATATGGTCGCAAGCTGGAATAAAGAGTGGTGTTAAATTCCGTTTTATTACCGATTGTGGCCTGTATTACGCAGGCCTTTTTGAGTGATGTAAACGCCAGCATTTCTGTCGATTTTACCTGAATTGGTTTTGTGGTCATGATTGGTTTTTCTTAAAATTATGCTAAAATCATTCCAACAAAATATAAACATAATTAACCGCCATTTTGGCGGATACCATTCATGTAGCAGATTTTTACCTGACTAATAGGCATTTATGTCTGTTGCTACAGACAATAAAAGAACAAAAAAAAGTGCTGTACTGAGTAATCAGATAAATAAGCGAATTAAAAGAAGCATATTAAATGGTCAAAAATCAATAAGCGTAATCATTAATTTCATCAAACTTGGTAATTTAACATGAAATTATCAAATTTGAATATTATTAAATCAGCTTATTTGTATGTCAGGGTAAGTACTGACGAACAGAAGAGAAAAGGCTACTCCCTTCCTGAGCAGGAGGATAGGTTGTTGAGGTACTGCGAGCAGAACCACATTGCAGTAAAGGGAATATTCAGGGAAGATTTTTCAGCCAAGGATTTTAATCGACCAGAATGGAAGAAAATTATCAATACTTTAAAGAAGAACAAGAAAAACCTTTCAGATAGCATACTGTTTATAAAGTGGGATCGATTCAGCAGAAACATTGAATATGCCTATCAGATGCTAGGGATATTGAGAGGGCTTAAAACAAAGGCAATGGCAATCGATCAGCCTATTGATTTCGATGTGCCTGAAAGCATAGTGATGCTTGCAGTTTACCTTTCAATACCAGAAGCGGAGAACAGTAGGAGGGGTAGGAATGCTTCGGATGGCATGAGAAGATCTCGAAAAATGGGTAGGTGGCCTGGAGGGTCACCGATGGGATATAGTAATCAGTCAACTCAGGAAGGCAGAAAGATTATAGTGCCAAAGTTTCCAGAGGCAAACTTAATCAAATGGGCTTTTGAACAGTTTTCAAAGGGTACATTTTCCATTAACCAAGTCAGGACAATGGGATGTCACAAAGGACTTCAATGCAGCAATAAAAATTTTGGAAAATACTTCGAAATACCATTTATTGTGGAATAATAACGATCAAAGCCACGAAAGATTAAGAGATTCAATTTGTAAAAGCTATACATGAACCAATAATATCCGAAGAGGGTGTGAGGGACTTTAATAGAACACTTAGTTCCTATCTTATCCTTTTTTGATGCCTTGTAAGATTTCTCAAAACTTTATTTTGTTTATAAGATTTATTTGTAAATAAATAAGATTTATAAGAAGCATTAAATAATTATTGGTTCTCTATAAAGCTAGGAGTGGCTTTACTCTTGTGATAAATATTTTGAAGTACCCATTACTATTTCCTGTTTATTAATTCCACATAATTACGTTTACTAATATTACCACGTTTATTTTTGCTAATTTTAGCACAATTATGTTTACTAATTTTAGTACTTTTATATTTGCTAATATTTGTACAAGTGCAAAGGATAGAATTAGTACTAAAAAAAGAGATTAATTTATAAGATTATGGCAACACCTAGAGAACGATTTACAGAGGCACTCACTTTTTTAAAAGACTTACAGGATAAGGGTAAAGTAGGTATTTATACTGATGATATACCTAATGCAAAATATCGTCAGTTACTCATAAAAAAAGGCTTTATCAGAGAAGTGTCTAAAGGCTGGTATATAGCTACAGACCCAAATGAAAAAAATGGTGAAACTACCGCTTGGTATAGTTCTTATTGGGATTTCATTTCCCAATTTCTTGGTCGAAAGTATGGTGACAATTGGTGTTTGTCCGCTGATCAGTCACTACTTATTCATGCTGGAAACTGGTCAGTACCGCAACAATTGCTTGTCCGTTCTCCGAATGGAAACAATAAGCCTACTCCGTTACCACACAACACTTCATTGTTCAACCTAAAGTCAGAAATACCAACTACTGCACATACAGAAATACAAAAAGGTATGCGTATTTATAACTTGCAGTCGGCAATAATTTATAGTACAGCCTCCATTTATAGTCGTAACGCTATTGATGCCCGAACAACTCTTTCTTTGATACGAGATGCATCAGAGTTATTATCTATATTGATAGAAAATGGACATACTTCACTAGCCGGACGTCTAGCCGGTGCGTTCCGGAATATAGGAAGAGAAAAAATAGCTGACCAAATAGTGGATACTTTTAAAGAGGCAGACTACGATATCCGTGAAGAAGATCCATTTGAGAATAAACTTGCGATTAAATTACCTGCTCGTGAGCGTTCGCCATACGCAAACCGTATTCGTCTGATGTGGATGGAGATGCGTGAAGAGGTTATAGCAAACTTTCCTGTAGCTCCTGGTCTTTCCTTAACTCCTGACTCATATCTGCAGGATATCGACGATATTTTTGTTACAGATGCTTACCATTCTCTTTCCATTGAACGATATAAGGTAACACCCGAACTGATTGCCAAAGTAAGTAGTGGCGAATGGGATATAAAAGAAAATGAGGAAGATCGTAAACAGAGGGATGCAATGGCAGCAAGGGGATATTATCAAGCTTTTAATGAAGTAAAAAAAACTATTGAAAGTATATTACAGGGTGCTAATTCTGGCACACAAGTGGATAAAGACCACGCAAAATGGTACAGGCAATTATTTGATCCAAGTGTGGTTGCGGGACTACTCAAAGCCTCAGATTTAGCAGGATATCGTAATCATCAGGTTTATATAGGCAATTCTAAGCATGTCCCACTTAGTGTGGATGCAATGCGTGATGCTATGCCCATATTGTTTGAGTTGTTAGAAGAAGAGCCAGAAACCTCTGTAAGAGCTGTGTTAGGACATTTTATTTTTGTTTTTATACACCCATATATGGATGGTAATGGAAGAATGGGTAGATTTCTGATGAATGCTATTTTGGCTTCAGGAGGCTATCCATGGACAGTAATTCCAGTAGAAAGACGAGAGGAATACATGCAGGCTCTTGAAAGTGCAAGTGTTGATCAGGATATCAAACCTTTTGTTACATTTTTAGGGTATTTGGTAGACCAAGGGTTGCAGGGAAGCGCTGTGGCGGAACTTCCCCATAAATAAAAAGCGGACACTTGATTTTAAATCTTCTTGAGTGTATTTCAAAAATACAGACGTTTAGTTTTTTATTGTGATACCTTTTTAAAACAATATTTACTTAGAGTTGAATTTAAAGGATTAAAAGTAAGTTTACAGATTCTTTTCAAATAAGATGTTTTTGTAATAAATAACACTGCTTTTTTAGTATATTTAACATTTTATTATTAAGTGCAAGTTTATTAAGTTAAACGTAATAAAGGAAATATAAATAATTTTCATGAAAATAAAATTTTTACAAGCTTTTAATGGTGATTCTATATGGATCTCATTTTTCGAAAATGACATTCCTAGAAATATCCTTATTGACGGAGGTGTCGGCAACACTTATAAAAACTCATCAAATGTAAAGGGTGATTTGCATAAAGTAATTGAAAAGCTTCGAAAAGATGAGCAGTTCATAGATCTCCTTATTTTAACCCATTTTGATGACGATCATA
>JAUXNR010000579.1 GCA_030682755.1 Flavobacterium sp. | reverse complement strand
ACGAATGAGTGCAGGTATGATACAACAAGCCGGGGCTGTTGGATTAGGTGCAGCAACCGGAAATTCCAGTGCAGAAACACAACAAATAGCCATGACGGCATATGGAGCAGGTTCTCAAATGTTTGGAATGTTGCCATTCAGCAGAAATCATGAATCTGAAGCCGATAAAATTGGTTTGATATTGATGGCTATTGCAGGTTATAACCCTGAAGCGTCAATTCCATTTTGGCAAAGAATGGGAGCGGCATCAGGAGGTCAAGCACCACCGGAGTTTATGAGTACGCACCCGTCTCACAATACAAGGGTTTCCAATTTAACAAAATGGATTCCTGAGGCAAAAGCTGAAGCTGCAAAATATGGTGTAACATTCAAATAAAAAGTAGTACTTTCGAAGCTGTTCTGAAAAGAGCAGCTTTTTTTATGTCTAAAAATTAAATTATGAGTACACTCGAAAAAGGAAGTAAAAAATTACTTAACGCTTGGGCTTTTTATGATTGGGCCAATTCAGTTTATCCATTAGTTATTTCATCCTCCATTTTCCCTTTGTATTATGGGTTTCTTTTTCCTAAAGAAAATCCGAATATTCTTTTCTTAGGTTATGAATTAAAAAGCACGGCACTTATCAGTTTTGTGACAGCTTTTGCGTTTTTGTGCGTTGCTTTTTTCTCCCCAATTTTATCAGGTATTGCCGATTTTGCCGGGAATAAAAAACGATTCATGCAGTTTTTTTGCTATTTAGGAGCCATTTCTTGTATTGGAATGTATTGGTTTACAGCGGATAATATTTATTTCGGAATTATTTGTTTCTTTTTTGGATTAATCGGTTTTTGGGGAAGCTTGGTTTTTTATAATTCCTATTTACCCGACATAGCATATAAAGAACAACAAGATAGTTTAAGTGCCAAAGGGTATTCTATGGGTTATGTTGGTAGTGTGATTTTACTTTTGGCAAACTTATACATGATTATAGGAAAAGAAGGAGAGGAAGCTTTACATGCCATGCGAATGGCTTTTGCAATGACTGGAATTTGGTGGATATTTTTTGCCCAATATGCTTTTTGGTATCTTCCGAAAGGAAATAAAAATGCTGATAAAATTACAAAAGATGTTATCTTAAACGGATTCAGAGAACTGAAAAAAGTGCAAAGCCAATTGTATCATAATTTAAAACTTTACCGTTATTTGGTTGCTTTTTTTGTGTATAGTATGGCAGTTCAAACGGTGATGTTGGTGGCTACGTATTTTGGCGAACAAGAAATCAATTGGTCAACTGATAGCGAAAAAACAACCGGATTAATCATCAGTATTTTAGTGATTCAATTGGTTGCTGTAGTGGGGGCTACCTTAACTTCCAAAGCTTCAGAAAAATTCGGAAATATTCCAACGTTGATTGTGATTAATGCGATTTGGGCAATCATTTGTGTGTTTGCTTATTTTGTAACCGAACCGATACATTTTTATGTCACAGCCGGATTTGTGGGATTAGTGATGGGCGGAATTCAGGCTTTATCACGTTCAACCTATTCTAAGTTTTTACCAAAAACAGACGATACAGCATCTTTCTTTAGTTTTTATGATGTTGCTGAAAAAATCGGAATTGTAATAGGAATGATCATTTATGGAACAATTGATCAAATTACGGGAAGTATGCGAAATGCTATAGTATTTTTAATGGTTTTCTTTGTAGTTGGATTGTTATTGTTGCTACGAGTACCAAAAGAAACTGCTTCCGAAGCATAATTTCGGAAGCAGCATATAAAAGATTTAGATCATCTTAATTTTTCCAGAACCAGCCACTTTTGTGTCCACTTTTTTGGGTTTTCCTTTGTATTCAATATCGCCTGAGCCTGCCACACGAGCTTCAATGAATTCTGAACAAGTGGTTCTGATATTTCCGGAACCCGATACAGCTACTTTGCTTTTTTGAGCCAATAAATCAAAGGCTTTAATATCGCCTGAACCTGAAACATTTCCATTGAAATTATCAGTTTTTCCTTTTAATTCAATATCACCTGAACCTGCAACATTTGCCGTAATGGTTTGAGCATCAATCATAAGTTTGATGTCTCCTGAACCGGCTACAGATGTCTTAAAACTGGTTGCTTTTAGTGTGAAATCGCCAACAATATCACCTGATCCGGCTAAATTAACTTTTTCAACTTCTTCAACCGGAACTGTAATTTCAATTCTTTTTCCTTTGGTTGGATTTAGATTATATCCTTTTTCTGTTCGAATTTGTAAATCACCGTTTTTGCTTTCAACTAAAATATATTCAAGGATGTTTTCTTCGGCTTTGATTGAGATTTTACCTTCTTTTCCCTTTACAAGTGTTACATAAAATGCACCAGCAACGCTTATGGATTCATAGTCTGAAGTAGTTATTTGTTTGGTGATAAAGTTTCCGTTTCCTTTAATCTTTTTTTGTCCCCATTGAGCAGAGGTTATTGAAACAGTTAGGATTGCTAAAAGTGTGATTAATTTTTTCATGATGATTACGGTTTATTTTTATTGATTGTTTTAATTTTGAGTTAGACTAACATTTCCATAATTGGAAGAAATAGTAAGTTGATTTACACCACTTTTCTTATAGAAACCTTTATAGGATTTACTGTTTGATGTTTCAACTCTTGAATTGTATTCCAATTCAGCATCGCTTTTAAAATTTGCGTATTTTGTAGTCACATCAAAATCAAAGTAATAATTCGGGCTGTGATTTATTTTAATATTGGTATAACCGGCATCGAT
>JAUXNR010000577.1 GCA_030682755.1 Flavobacterium sp. | reverse complement strand
TAATCTTTATAAAGTATACTTGGCCAGACTCATTCAAGAAGCTAACATCAAGTTTTACTTCTTTTTTGTAATATGAGCTTTCATCTTTAACTGTTTTCAACAATGAACCTCTGATGTCAAAGAATTCAATTGTCACATCAGATTTGTAATCGAATTCATATCTGATAGTTAATTCATCCACAAATGGTACAGGATAAGCTTCGAATCCAGCTAGAGCTTCAATTCTGCAGTGATTATTTGAATCCAATGGACAACCCAAAGTATTCAAAGTATCTAACTGACTAGCTAAATTGCCAGGAGCATTTCCACCGGCTAAGAACGCAGCGTTTACAGCACTAATTATAGCTGATGAGTTCGAATATGGACTTGGATAGTTTACATTCGGGTTACATGCATTCAATATAGCTGCAACAGACTGACGTCCTAAGTTGTAAATTCCTCCACCACCTAAATTGATAACTTCTAATAAAGTTTTGTTTTTAAGAGCTGTTGGTGCATTTACAAACACCTGACCATATTTCTTAGTTTTTGGATAACTTGAACACCATTTTTTAGTGTTATTTTTCCAGAATCCTATAGAACATCCTTCTTCAACTTGACATGTTGGAGTAGTAAATGTTGATGTACATGTAACAACATTTCCACAACTATCAATCACTTCAAAGTCAACTGTTAAAGTTTGACCTGGTTGAGGTAATGTGTAGCCACTCAAATTTGTAGCAATTAATTTTCCACAACCTCCACTGTAAGTAAATGAAGCTTTCCATTGAGCAAATGCTGTTTGAGCATCTGCATTACATGTTGGACTTGCATTTTGAGGACAAGATACTACTATTGGTAAAGTATTGATAGTAAATGTAGCTGATGTGCTTGCTGAATTACCAGAACAATCTGTTGCAGTAAATTCAACTGTTACTGAACCACAAAGTTCATCAAAACTCTCAAAGTTATCAGACCACGTAATGTCATCACTACAAGCATCCGAAGCTGTTGCTCCACCATTGTTAGCTAACCATGTTGCAAGGTCATTAACATTTCCTAAACCATCACAATTAACCGTTAGATTAGAAGCTGCAGTTACAACCGGTGCTGTTGTGTCAACAACAGTAATCAATTGTTTGTGAATGATAAAGTTTTTACAACTATCTGTTGCTTTCCATAAACGATCAATCATATAGCTACCTGGACAATCACCCGGAAGTATCGCTTCGTAGAAAATTACTAAAGCATTACCACAATTATCAATTGCAGTTAATACCTCTGGTGTTGGAATATTATTACACTCTACAGTTAAACTGTTTGGAGGCAACTGACCAACGAAAGTTGGAGCAATTGTATCTTCCACATTGATCTTCTGAGTATGTGAAATACTATTTCCTGCACAGTCTGATGCTGTCCATGTTCTGGTTACTAAATATTTACCAGGACAATCACCAGGTGTAATTACTTCAGAAAACTCAACTTCTA
>JAUXNR010000561.1 GCA_030682755.1 Flavobacterium sp. | reverse complement strand
CAAGGCGTTGATATTAAATAGCAAATATTTGGTGTTAGAATTTTGTTTTTCCACGCCATTTACTTTCAAAGATAAATTCAAGTTATGCGGATCCGGAATTTCGTCTTTTGTTACCAAATACGGTCCCATGGGTGCAAAGGTATCCTGTCCTTTGGAAACAATCCATTGGCCTTCCCGACGGCAATCGCGTGCAGAAATATCGTTGATAACCGTATAACCAAAAACATAATCCAACGCTTCTTTATTTGGAACATATTTGCCGTGTTTCCCAATGATAACGGCCAATTCTACTTCCCAGTCCAATTGTTGCGTCAGTTTAGGGTTCAATAAGATATTGGTATTCGGACCCGTTACAGTTGTGGGAGGTTTCGAAAAGATGATAGGTTTTTGTGGTAGTTTTCCGGTAGTGTCAAGTGTTCTGGCACTTTCTGCGACATGTTCGGTATAATTCAAACCAATTCCGATAATGTTTTTTCGCGGCCGTTGAATAGGAGCGAGGATTTCCACTTCATCAAAGGAATATCCAATTTGTTCAAAATCAATTTCTCGGGTTTCATTGATCATTTCGGTGATTTCTTCGATGATTTCATAACCCATATCAATCAAGTCCAACATGTCTATTGGCAACGGAAAGTTGGATATTTCGCCAAAGTCTTCCATGTCAATGATGCGATTATTGTGTAAAAAACCTAAGCGAGGTTCGGTGTGTTTTGTTTTGTAGGTGAGTAGTTTCATTTTTAGAGTTTCTGAGGTGCAAAGGTACTGAGATTATTGCTCTATTTTTACTGTTTTGGTTTCCGTTGTTTCTTTTGATTTTATTTCTAATTCATAGGATTCTTTATTCTTTCTGAATTCTTTGATTTTTACTACGTCACAAAATTCCATTTCATTGATGATAAAAGAATCCACTCTGACGATTTCGTCACCATAGTTCAATATATCTTTAAGAGTAGCATCCCAAACAAATCCGATAGAATATTTGGTGTCAATCAAGGTTGCAGCATAAACAGGTGGTTTTTCGGTTAACGTAATTTTTTCTGTTGCTTCAAAATAAAACTTTTTGTTGATGAAATCAATGATAATATCGCCATGTAATAATAAATCCAATCCGATTCTT
>JAUXNR010000556.1 GCA_030682755.1 Flavobacterium sp. | reverse complement strand
GCGGATTTTTATAATAATGCCGTTGAGACGCTTCGCTTTTAAGGGGTATATCTTGCAGAGGTCAATGTGTTAGACTTCGAGTGGCTGGAGAATAAGAAACTAAATAAAACCTACAGGAGAAGAAATCACATAAGTATACTCTTCTCCTGTTGACTAATTAATTTATTAATTTCCTCGATAGGTTGAATATCCAAATGCAGATAGCGTTATAGGAACGTGATAATGACTATTGTCAGTTATTTGAAAGACAACTTCTATAAATGGATAGAAACTTTCTGTATTATTTTCTTTAAAATAATCACTGGTGAAATAGGTTAGTTTGTAAATACCGTTATTGTTTTTTTCTGAACTCAAAAAATCTGAGATTCTACCATTTTTATCTGTTATTTTCTCATCAACAAAGGTCCATTTTTTATTTTTTTCATTCATTTTTTCGAGTTGGATAGTGACCCCAGAAGCCGGTAAACCTTTTGAAATGTCTAAAATATGACTGGATAATTGATAGGTTTTTGTCTGAGAAAAGGAAGTTATTGAAATTAAAATAAATAGAAACGTCAGGATTAAATTTTTCATAGTTTTTGTTTTTTAAAATAAAATTAATTAGATGATAGGATATCAAATTCCGGAATTGAAGCCGATTTTGCAATAGCATCATCATTTTCAGGACTACCTCCACCCGCAACACCTATGCTTCCAATAAGCATTCCGTTATGCCATAATGGAACGCCACCACTTAATAACAATAACTCGGGAAGTGTATTTAAATTTTTAGTATCATTATTGCGTTCTGCATTTCTTACTAGCACTAAGGTTGACGTTTTAGTAGATAAGGCGGTATACGCTTTTCGTCTGGCTGCTTCAGTATTATGCGGACCAACACCATCGCCTTTTGTGAGCAAAACAATAGTTCCTGAATGATCTAAGACAGCAATGGAAACATTTTTTGAGAGGCGTTGGGCTTCTTGATTAGCACGTTTCATCAATTCAAAAGCAGCATCTTGTGTCAACAAATCAACAGTTTTTATGTACTTATTTTCCTGAATTGGTTTTAACTGCTCTTGTACTTTCTTTTGACTAAAACCCAATGAAGTTATAAAAACAAACAAAAAGATTAAATATTTCATAGTGTATTTTTTCTGCAAAGTTACTTTGCAGAAAAATCACAACTGTTGTCCTAAGTCAACGTTTTTAAAGCTTCGATTTAATTCTACTTAATGTTGAAGGGGAAATTCCTAAATAAGAAGCTGCCATCTTATTAGAAACCCTTAATAGTAATTGAGGTTGATTTTTTATAACCCAACGAACTTTTTCATTGGCATTAAAACCCTGAAACCCGTAAATTCTCTTTTGGGCTACAATAAATCCAAGCTCAAGAATTTCGGTGTAAATTTTAGCAAATTCAGGATACTTAGTTACTAATTTATAAAAATCTGATCTACTCACATAAAGCAATTCAGATTTTTCAATAGTTTGCAAAAACTCCTCAGTGGGTAGTTGATTAATAAAACTAGGAAGAGCGGTAACAAGATTTCCTTCATACGCAAAATACCTTGAAATTTCTTGTCCCTCATTTGTAATGGTAAATAATCTAACGCATCCCTTGTTAACGAAGTAATAGTTGGTTGCAACGTCATGGTAACTGATTAAAATTTCGTTTCGTTTGGTTTTGATGTATCTGAAATGCGAGCAAATATGCTCCAGTGACTCTTGATCAAATTCCGCTTTTCCAATTAAAAATAATTTTAACGTTGCATACATTTTTTAAATTTATGAAAATAAAAATTAGTGCCGATTGTAAGTTTAGCTTATCTCGTCTTTCAGACGTAATCACATGTAAATATAGTCTATTAATTCGCTCTTGTTTTAAATATCCGATGAACATTTACAAGTAACCCTAAGAGCTGAAAATAAAAAAAACACCGGCAAAAACCGGTGTATAAAAGCAATTGTATCAAACGAAAACGTTCCACGCCTAACAGATGAAAAGCAAGAAAGTATTCCAATCGCATTTTTGTTGAAAAAAATAAGAATCTACAAACTATTTTCCGTATTGCTATGACTGTTTATCTTTAAAAAAACAGTCTTCTTGAGCTTTCTGTATTGGGACAAAAAAGATTCAATGTGTATTTTGAAATCCACAAAATCATTGAAGTAGAACGTTTCACACTGAATATCATCGCATTCATTCATCCCTTCCAATTTGATGGAAAAATTGTTTAAACGCGATAAATAAACCGCATTTTCCAATTGTTTCACATTTAGTTGTAACAGAAGCTTATCCGAAATTAGTTTCTGACTGGATTTGTTTTGAAACGTGGTAAGGAAATTTTTAAAAAAATTAACCTCTAACTCAATACCTTCTAGTTCTTCTCGCCAAAGTTTGATGTCACGATCAAGAAATTGGTGTTGAATGGTATCTTGACTGTAAAATTTCTTCAATAAATTCATAAAAATTTCAATTATACTGGTTGCTCTACTTTTGTAATTCTAATGGTGTTTAATCCCGACGGAAACTCCCATTCCACTTCGTCGTTTTCTGCATACCCAAAAAGAGCAAGTCCCATTGGAGCCATGACCGATAATTTATTCTGCGATAAATCACTCTTTGCCGGAATAACTAATTGCAATTTTTTTTCGCCACCAAAATCGGTTTTTATCGTTACCACCGAATTGAGTCGAATCACATCCTGAGGCATCTTAGAGGCATCTAAAACCTTTGCGTTTTTAATTTCTTCCATCAATTTCTCAAATGATAATCGGTATGTTTTATCTTTTCCATTATGAATAGTTGAAAAAAGCGTTTTTAAAACTTCCAGTTCTTTTTTGTCAACTACTACTTTTTCGTACTTCATGATTTTTTTGATTATTATTTATGGAAAAATACCTCGTTGCATGTAAGCTGTTTCAATTCTTTTAATGGCTAAAATATAGGCTGCAGTTCGATGGTCAATTTGATCTTCGTGAACTAAATTTTCTACTTTTTTGAAAACTTCGGTCAGTTTCTTTTCAATTTTTACCATCACTTCGTCCAATGGCCAAAGTTCCCCGTTTCTGTTTTGAAGCCATTCAAAATAACTTCCAATCACACCTCCCGAATTACAAAGAATATCGGGAATAATCGTTACACCATTTTCCAATAAAATTCGTTCTCCTTCATTATTCGTTGGCCCGTTTGCTCCTTCGGCAATTACTTTCGACTTAATTTTACCTGCATTTTTTTCAGTAATTTGATTACCTAACGCCGCCGGAATAATGAAATCACATTCCAATCCGAAAAAGTCTTCGGGTTCCATTTCTATTGCTCCTTCGAAACCTTTTACAGAACCCTTTCTTGGTTTGCTGTGTTCGTGTAGGTTTGCCACAGAAATTCCATTTTCATTAATCAAAGTGGCATGAGCATCTTGAACAGCTATTAAAATAGCACCATCATCCGTTAAGAATTTTGAAGCCCAATAACCTACGTTTCCAAAACCTTGCACGATGAATTTCTTGCCTTTTAAAGTTTCTTTTCGTCCTTCAAAAAGTAAACGCAACGTAATGTAAACGCCAAATCCTGTTGCTCTGTCACGACCTTCAAGTCCACCTGAACCTACTGGTTTTCCGGTAACCACATGTTTATTGTTTGATCGTTCCGAAGGCGATTTTGTTGACATAAATGTATCAGCAATCCAGGCCATTGTTTGTTCATTTGTGTTCACATCCGGAGCAGGAATATCATATTCCGGTCCGATATTTTCGCCCAGAGCAAACGTAAATCGACGGGTGATTCGCTCTAATTCACTTAAAGAATAATTTCTTGGGTCAATTTGAATTCCTCCTTTTGCTCCACCATAAGGCAAGCCAGCCAACGAGGTTTTCCAGGTCATCCACATGGCTAACGCTTTGGCATCATCCACATCCACAGTAGGATGATACCGCAATCCGCCTTTGTACGGTCCTAGTGCGTTGTTATGTTGCACACGGTAGCCGGTAAAAATTTCAATAGTGCCATCATCCATTTTTACAGGGAAATGAATGATGATTTCATTATTTGTAATAGATAAAATTTTTCGAATATTTGGATTTAAATTCATTGAATCGGCGGTTTTATCAAACTGCTCAATCACGTTATCCAACATTGTTTTCTGTTTTTGTTCTTTTAAAATTTCCATTTTTTGTTTGTTTTTAACTATATTCTTCACATTCTATTTTCTCGTTTTGCATCCAAACACAATTATTATTGTTCAAACAATTGCTGCAGATACCAAACACCATTATTTTTTTTTCAAAATGCGATGGAATTGTGATTTTGTTCTCAAAGTTCATTTCTGCCCATAGCATTTCTTCCCCTTTCTGAAAGGAGGGTTTATTTAAAATTTCCATAGTAATTATAATCTGGTTTCGACCTAAGCTAAGCAAGGTGCGTGCCAAAGGAAATTTACAACAGGCGTAGTGCTGACAGTCAATTGATTAAGAAATACGTGTGAAATAGAGATGAATTTTTTACCGAGGAATATAGTCTCGACCGGTTCATTTCTCCCCGATTTTACAGCAGTTTTTGACGAAGTGTTTTCCGGTCAATTTGAAGAATCTCTGCCGCTTTGGTTTTGTTGTTGTTTACAGACGCTAACACTTTTAAAATGTAGGCTTTTTCAATTTCGCGAAGTGGTTTTAAAGGTGAACTTTCCAAAGGTTGTTTGTATTTTAATTGTTTGGGAATTAAGTCAACATCAATTTCGTGATCACACATCACAATTAATCGTTGCATGATATTTTCCAATTCTCGAACGTTTCCCGGCCAATCATGACGGATTAGAATGTCTATTGCTTTTGGAGTAATTGTAATGTTCGATTTTCCATATTCTTTTTCATATTTCTTTATAAAGGTATTGATTAATGGTACTACATCCGATTTTCGATTTCGTAAAGGAGTTGACTCAATGCTCACCACATTCAATCGATAATATAAATCTTCTCTGAAAGTTCCGTTTTTAATCATGTTTTGCAGATTGCTATTGGTCGCAGAAATTATTCTAATTTCAATTTTTTCTGCTGTTTGCGAACCAACCATCGTGATTTCTTTTTCTTGCAAAACCCTCAATAATCTGCTTTGAACGGTTAATGAAGCGTTTCCAATTTCATCCAAAAAAATAGTTCCGCCTGCAGCGGCGTGAAATAATCCTTTTTTCGTTTCATTTGCTCCGGTAAAGGCTCCTTTTACATAGCCAAATAATTCCGATTCAAGTAAAGTTTCAGGTATTCCACCACAATTTACAGTTATAAATGGTTGTGATGCAAAACGACCCTTGTAGTGAATCGCTCGGGCGATAAGCTCTTTTCCGGTTCCGCTTTCACCTTCAATTAAAACCGTTACACGATTGTCTTTTACACGTTCAATTACATCAATCAATTTATAATGTTCTTCAGAATCACCTACAATTCCGGCATAAAATGTTTCTTTTAAAACTTTTTTATCGATAGATTGATTCGAATTTTGAATAGAATTCTTCAAACAAATTTGAATAGCTTTTTTTAATTCTTCACTGGTAAAGGGTTTGATTAAATAATCTAAAGCTCCTGATTTTACAGCAGTTATGGCTGTATCAACAGATGGAAAACCTGTAATCACCAATTTTGGAATAGAAGGAAAATGTTCCGAAGCATATTTGATTAATTCAATCCCATTAATTTCAGGCATCTGCAAATCGGTAATTAGTAAATCGATGGAAGTTGATTCTAAAACCTCAATCGCCTCATTAACCGAAGAAGCTTTGTAGGCATGAAAATTAAATGATTTCAAATTTCGTTGAAGCAGTTCCAACATATCATAATTATCATCTACAATTAAAATATTTTCTTTTTTAAGTTTCATGACAATTATTTTAGAGGTAATTTAATGCTGAAAATCGTTCCTTTCGGTTTATTGTCCAATGCTTCAATAGTTCCTTGGTGACTTTTGATGATACCATGCACTACGCTTAATCCCAATCCGGTTCCTTCGCCAAGTGGTTTTGTGGTGAAAAAAGGTTCAAAGATTTTATGTTTAATTTCATCTTCAATCCCTTTTCCGTTGTCTTTAATTTCTATCACGAAATGACTTTCGGTTGAAAAAACATTCACGTGAATTTCACTTTTTGGAGGCGAAACATAAATGGCATTCAAAAGAATATTAAATAACACTTGAGTAAGTTGAATGTTGTCAATTTGTGCTTTAATGTTATCATCCGCAAAACTAACTTTATAATTGATGTCCCCTTTTTTAAAATTTGGGCCAAGCAATGTTAAGGCCTGCATAATAATTGGTTTGACAGCAAAAACACTTTTGTTTTGAGGCATTTCGCAGGAGAAAAACATAAGATTTTTAACTATTTCACGAGAATAAATGGCTGCATTTATAATTTTTGAAATATCGCGATCAATTTGAGGATTGTTGTTTTGTTGCTTAATCAATTCGGCGAAGCCTAAAATATTTCCAAGTGGTGTATTCAATTCATGAGCAATTCCGGCGGTAATTTCACCTAAAATTGATAATCGATCCACTCTTTCTGCACTTCTTTTTAAATGAGCTTCTTTAATTTGGTTTTCCTTTTTTTCTAAGAAGAAACTAACTTCGTAACATACTTTTTTTAATAATTTTTTTTCATCTTCCAAAAAATCATTTTCATTAAAATTATCTGCAGGATAATGAACTTTTATTTCGCCAACAACACTATTTTCAATGATTAAATTATCTTGTATAAAAATTGTATTTTCTAACTTTTCATTAGTCGAAAAATACAAATCTTTAAAAAAAACTTCGACAATGGCCTTTTCGTAGAAACGCCAAGCTTCCTTGAGTCTCCATGCGATTGCAACAAATACTTCTTCGTTAGTCAACTCAAGCTGATTCAAAATATTAGTCACTTCATAAAGACAACTAAGTTCTTTAATTCGCTCTTTTAGTTTTTCTTCTGTTGAAAATTCGCTCATCTTTACGCCATTTGAAAAGGTTATTAATCGGGTAAATTTTACCCACTTCAAAGATACCTAATATATTTTATTGATACTATTATTCATTGAAGTTTAAAGCTTCCCTTTGAGGTAATAATTTTCCGAAAATTGTGGAAAGTAGTTCTTCAAAGTAAAAAGAGTTAATTAAAAACCGTGAAATTTTTTTAGTACGATACATTGCTTCGAGAGGCTTGGTTAGGCAAGTTAACTCAACTATAAACTCAGAGGAGGTTTTTTTAATATTAAGGTTGTTAAGATGCTTTGCTTTTTCAACGATGAAAAGGTTGGAACGCGGATTGGACGGATGGCTTCGCCAATCGCGGATGAGGCGGGTTTTTATAATAATGCCTTTGAGACGCTTCGCTTTTGGGTGTCTCGCAAAGACGCTTCGCTTTTTTAAGATGTAAAGATTGGAACGCGGATGAGGCGGATGGCTACGCCAATCGCGGAAAACGCTGATTTTTGGGCAATGTCGTTGAGACGCTTCGTCTTTTAATGGAACACGGATTGGACGGATAGAACGGATTTTAATGATTTTGGCTATACTATAGAGGGATTTTTACGGAGCGTTTGTTTTCTGTTGTTGTTTATTTGTTGAGGAATCCTACAATAAAACATTACTAATCAAAATTTTATACTAAAACTTGTGTAGTCTGATGGGTATTGATTTTACATAAGTGACATGATTGACAACACCACAATTTTTAAAAAAAGCATTCTTAAAAAACTGTTAAATAAGGCGAATTCAAAAGTTAAACTCAATGTATAGTTTTTCTCTTACAATAAAAATGGCTACATTTGAGTATTAACTTTTTAAATATTTAACAATTATGAGGAAAAATTTACTTGTTTTTATTAAAAAAGAAACTTATTTTCTTTTGTGGTTTTTGACATTTGGCTTTACTGCCCATGCTCAATTTCCTGCTCCTTATTGTAATGTAACATTTACATCGGGCGTTGAACCCATCACCCTTGTAAACTTTGCAGGGATAAACAACCCTTCTCCTGCCGCAATTGGCGGAGCAGCTCTAGAAGATTTTACAGCTATAATTGGTACTGTTGCGGCAGGAGTATCCTACCCTATTACTCTAAATGGTAATACAGACGGAAATTATATCAACTATTTTAGGGTATATATTGATTGGAATCAAAATAATGATTTTCTTGATCCTGGAGAATCTTATGACATTGGTACCATTACAAATAATAACGGTAGTGGTCCGGTATTAGTGGGTGACATCCTTGTTCCTGTAACAGCTTTAGCAGGAAACACGAGAATGCGAGTTATGAAACGATTTAATACCTATCCAACAGGCCCTTGTCAAACCGGTACCGGTTATGGACAGGCTGAAGATTACACTTTAACTGTTGTAGCTGCTACACCTTGTTCCGGAACTCCTGTTGTTGGAGCCGCTACAGCATCTGTTACTACTACTTGTACTGCGGTTGCTTTTAATTTAAATGCTCCTGTGGATGTTGCACCAGGACTAACGTTCCAGTGGGAATCGTCAACAGATGGCGGCACAACTTGGGCTAACCTTGGTACTTCTCAGGCTACAGTTGGCTATACCGTTACCAGTCAATCTGTTGCTACTTCTTATAGAGTTGTAGTTACTTGTACTGCAAGTAGCCTAAGTGCAACATCTGCCAGCGTGGTTGTTGCCCAAAGTCTTGTTGCAGACTGTTATTGCACCAATGCTATTAACTGGAACTGTACGGATGGTGATCTTATTCTTAATGTTACTATGGGAACCATAAATAATTCTACCGGATGTGGCAACACAACAACAGGTTATACCAACTATATTGGTACCGTTGCACCAGCCGTTTTTCAAGCAGGAACAACTCATGCCGTTTCGGTAACTGTAGGCCCATCAGGAGATGGTTGGTTAGATGAATCAGCAGGTGTTTGGATTGACTTCAACCAAAACGGTGTTTTTGAAGCATCAGAATACACCTATGTTGGAACAGGATTAAATGAAGTGTTAACAACTAATATACTCATTCCTGAAAATGCGGTATTGGGAACTACAAGAATGCGGGTTGTTGTTGCTGCTGCATTGGCAACTGCTTTTAATGCAACCTATGCTTGTGGTCCTCTGGCGGCCAACAACAATTATGGGGAAATGGAGGATTATGCCATAACAATTGAACCTCCTTTGAGTGTTTCAGATGTTTCTACATCAAGCATTTCCATGTATCCAAACCCTACAAATGGAATTGTAACTCTTGACTTTATGAATCCTGTTTATGTGAACAACATTACTGTTTATTCTGTTTCAGGTCAGTTGGTTCATGCTACTAAAGTGAACACCGCATCAGAAACTCAGACTATTGATTTGCAAGATATTGCTACAGGAGTTTATTTCGTAAAAATTGAAATGGAACAAGGTACATTAGTAAAACGACTTGTGAAAAACTAACTATTGCGTTTAACAACGCTTTCTTCTAATTAATAGAAACGACTACAGGATGATTTCTGTAGTCGTTTTTTATTGGACTGAATGTGTTCTGTTTGTTGAGTTGTTAGAGGAATCTTGACAATAGAGTGGTTTTTGATAGGCTCAGGCTGACAGGTTAGGATTTTGGATAAACTCAGATTGGGGTTTTAACATTAAGGTAGTTAAGACGCTTTGCTTTTTTTCTCATTAAGGGGGATTAAGGTTCTTAACCGCAAAGATCGCGAAGGTTTACGCGAAGATCGCGAAGGCTTTATTTAAGACGCTTCGCTTTTTTAAGATGAAAAGGTTGGAACGCGGATTGGACGGATGGCTTCGCCAATCGCGGATAAGGCGGATTTTTTTGGCAATGACGTTGAGACGCTTCGCTTTTGGGGTATCTCTCGCAGAGACGCGAAGACGCAGTGATGCTTCGCTTTTGTTAAGACGCAAAGGTTGGAACGCGGATTGGACGGATGGCTTCGCCAATCACGGATGATGCGGATTTTTATAATAATGCCGTTGAGACGCTTCGCTTTTGGGGTATCTCTCGCAGAGACGCGAAGGTTGGAACGCGGATGATGCGGACCTGCCTGCCGGCAGGCAGGTGAGGTGGATTTGGCACGTCAGTTTGGTGGGGCTTCGACAAGCTCAGCCTGACATTACTTCGACAGGCTCAGCTTGACATTGCTTGGAATGATTTAAGC
>JAUXNR010000540.1 GCA_030682755.1 Flavobacterium sp. | reverse complement strand
CGTACGTGAGAGTTAGCAAAGTTTTTTTCAAAAGCACAGTTTTTTTTCACCCGCCTTGGCGGGTTGGGGAGAGAAAAAACAAAGCAATCTACCTGATTTTGTTTTGCCCCGTCCCTAAAGGGAGGCAAAATCAGGCATGTTCGTTAGTAAGTACATTCTTTTTTAAGAGTACGGTTTTACCTGATTTTGTTTTGCCCTACCTAGCGGTAGGCAGGCCCGTTCCGCCGAGGCGGGAGGTAAAATCAGGCGTACGTGAGAGTTAGCAAAGTTTTTTTCAAAAGCACAGTTTTTTTTCACCCGCCTTGGCGGGTTGGGGAGAGAAAAAAACAAGGCATTCCATTTTTCTTCCACATTCAGAATAATTCTTCCAATTAAACCTACATGCATCAACTTTTTTTAACAATAGTTCCCAAAAAATTTGCTTGTTTTATTAAAACGAGTACTTTTGTTACTCATACTGTTTTATGTTAGCTAATTTAATAACATCCAGAACCCGTTTAAGATTGTTGGTGAAGTTTTTCATCAATGTGGCTAATGAGGGGTATTTGAGAGGTTTGGCTACAGAAATGCAAGAATCTACAAATGCCATTCGGAAAGAGTTGAACAACCTTTCTGAGGCAGGTTACCTGACTCGAATTGAGGCGGAAAACAAAATCACTTATCGAGCTAATCAACAGAATCCTTTTTTTGCTTTGTTGCAACAAGTGGTCCATAAATACATTGGGCTGGATACGTTGGTGGATATGGTTTTGGAGCGTATGGGTGCAGTGAAGCGGGTATTTGTTGTAGGTGATTATGCTGAAGGCATTGATAGTGGTACCATAGAAGTGGTATTGGAGGGAGACGATTTGAATAAAGCTTATATTGAGCAGCTGTCTGAAAAGATCGCAAATGAGATACAAAAACAAGTCCTCTTTTATTTGACTACACAGCATGACGGAAGCGGCTTGTTGTTGTATGAATTTGAAAAATAAACAATCGTAAGATTGTCGGGAGTTATCATTGTTGGTCATAAAGATGTGACTGACGCGGCGAAGCCGTGAGAAAAAACAACATTAACCTGTTGGGAGCAATTCGTGCCACTATGATTTTTTTAAAAAACAGCATCAAATTAACCACATAGATACATAGAAAAGCCATAGAACCACTACGTGATTTCGAATAGCTTACATGCCTCATATTTAAACCATTGCGATTTTGAAAAATTATATAAAAAAACTGCTTAAAAAAAATTCGGAAAGTTTTCGGTATTTCTACGGTTATTTGGGGTATCGGGTTTTTCTGTTTACTTTTTTCAGTTTGTGTGTTGGTATTTTAGACGGCTTGGGGTTAACGATGTTTTTACCGTTGTTGCAATTGGTAGCTTCTGATGCTACTTCAACAACGTCGAATTTAGGTAATTTGTCTTTTGTGGTTACTGCTTTAGAATCGATAGGATTGAGCCTGACTTTGACCACTGTTTTGCTTGTAATGACTTTCTTTTTTATCATGAAGGGGTTGGTCATTTTTTTTCAAAACCGCTATGGGGTTCGGGTGTTGCAATATTTTATAACCACCATTCGTAAAAATAATATCAATCGATTAAATCGAGTTAATTTTAAATACTTTATCAAGTCTGATATCGGTCAAATTCAAAATACTTTAACCGGTGAGACGGAGCGTATTGCTATGGCTTATTCTTCCTATTTTCAGGCATTTCAACAAGCCATAATGGTATTGGTTTATTTGGGGTTTGCCTTTTTTGTGGATGCCAAATTTGCACTTTTAGTTGGATTTGGGGGTGTACTGACCAACGTTGTTTTTAAAACGGTATATTCCAAAACCAAGTTGGCTTCTCAAGCACTAACTCAAAATAATAATTCTTTACAAGGGTTGTTGATACAACATGTAGCCCATTACAAATACCTTAAGGCTACAGGCATGTTATCGGATTACAGTTCTAAATTATTCCGTAAAATTGAAGAGTTGCAGCAAGTGGGTAGGCGAATGGGAACGCTTTCAGCTATTTTAAAAGGGACACGTGAACCCATGATTATTATTGTGGTGGCTGTTGTTATATTGATTCAAGTTAATCTATTGGACTCTCCTTTGGGGCCTATTTTGATTAGTTTATTGTTTTTTTATCGGGCTTTGGTTTCTGTAGTTGCCACACAAACTGCCTGGAATTATTTCTTAGAGCGTTCCGGTGCGATGTCCAATTTAAAATCTTTTGAAAAGGAACTGGATGACAACCGTCAAGCCCCTCCCAATGCAACTCCTCTTGTTTTTAATACGTCAATTCAGTTGCAGGATGTTGGTGTAAATATTGACACTGTAACTATTTTGAACCGCATTACACTTACGATACCCAAGAATAAAACTGTTGCTTTTGTGGGTGAAAGTGGCAGTGGGAAAACTACGTTGTTGAATGTTTTTTCCGGTTTGTTGGATATTTCGGAAGGACAGCTTTTTGTGGATGGTCAACCTGTACCTTCGCTTCAAAACATTGCTTTTCAACGTTCGATAGGTTACATTACGCAAGAAGCCGTTATTTTTAACGATACTATATTTAACAATGTGACGATGTGGGCTCCTAAAAATGAGGCAACGCTTTCTCGTTTTTACAAAGCCATTCAAGAGGCTTCTTTAAGGGAGTTTGTTGAAAAATCAGCGGATAAAGAAGCTTTGGTATTGGGTAACAACGGCGTGAATTTAAGTGGCGGCCAAAGGCAACGGGTGTCCATTGCAAGGGAATTGTACAAGCAGCCTCAACTTTTGTTGTTGGACGAAGCCACTTCAGCTTTGGATTCTGAGACCGAATTGGCCATCAAAGAAAGTATTGATTATTTAAAAGGCAGCCTAACCATCATCACGGTGGCTCATCGCTTGTCCACTATAAAAGAAGCAGACATTGTAGTGTTTTTAAAAGACGGACGCATCCATTCCAGCGGAACCTTTGACGAACTCCTGCAAAAAGAACCACATTTTAAACGCATGGTACATTTACAAGAATTATAATTATGGATTTAACAGATAAAGCAATTTTGATTACCGGAGGCACAGGCTCTCTGGGAAAGGCACTGACAAAACATTTACTGGAAACGAGTTCGGGCTTAAAGCGTTTGGTCATTTATTCCCGAGATGAGCAAAAGCAATTTGAAATGGCTCAGGAATACCCACCGCATTTGTACCCTCAACTTCGATTTTTTATTGGTGACGTTCGGGATTTTGAACGATTAAAACGAGCCATGCAAGGTATTGATTATGTGATTCATGCTGCGGCAATGAAGCATGTGCCTATTGCAGAATACAATCCGATGGAGTGTATCAAAACCAACATTATGGGTGCGGAAAATGTCATCAATGCCTGTCTAGAAACCAATGTACAACGTGTGGTCGCCTTATCTACCGATAAAGCAGCCGCTCCCATTAACTTATATGGTGCTACTAAATTGGCTTCCGATAAATTATTTGTCGCTGCGAACAATATTAAGGGGTGGAACCCCATTATCTTTTCCGTAGTACGCTATGGGAACGTTATGGGATCTAACGGCTCGGTTATTCCTTTCTTTCTTAAAAAGAAAAAAGAAGGAGTACTCCCCATTACAGAACCCACCATGACCCGATTTAATATCTCCCTGCAAGGAGGAGTGGATATGGTGATGCATGCTTTAGAACATGCTTGGGGTGGTGAAATTTTTGTGCCTAAAATACCTTCCTATCGCATTTTAGATGTAGCAGAAGCGATTGGACCGGAATGTGAAAAACCGGTGATTGGCATTCGTCCCGGAGAAAAAATACACGAAGAAATGATTACCGATTCCGATTCTTTTTACACTTGGGATTTGGGGAAATATTACACCATACTGCCTTCGCTTTTAAAGTGGAAGTTGGATGATTTCGTGTCGCATTTCAATGCGGAAAAAGTACCGTTTGGATTCCGATACAATTCCGGTGAAAATACCGAGTGGGAAACCGTTGACGGTTTACGTGAATTAATTAAAGAACATGTTGATGCTTCTTTTGAAGCGTAAGACTTACTAAATTATGAATATACCTTACGGACGCCAACACATAACGGAAGAAGACATTCAAGCCGTTGTCACTACGTTGCAATCAGATTATCTGACACAAGGACCCAAAATACAGGAATTTGAAACCGCTTTTGCTTCTTATGTAGGAGCTAAGTATGCCGTAGCCGTTGCGAATGGCACTGCAGCTTTGCATTTGAATGCCCTAGCTTTAGGGGTACAGCCAGGTGATAAAGTGATTACTACCCCTATAACTTTTGCTGCAAGTGCGAATTGCATTCGCTATTGTGGCGGTGAAGTGGTTTTTGCCGATATCGATCCCGAAACCTATTTGTTAGACATCAATAACGTACGAGCACTGCTTGAAGCCTCGCCAAAAGGGACTTATAAAGGTATCGTTCCGGTGGATTTTGCCGGTAGGGCAGTTGATTTAGAAGCTTTTCGAAAATTGGCCGATGCATACGATTTGTGGTTACTACAAGATTCGTGTCATTCCCCCGGTGGTTATTTTACGGACAATTCCGGTACGCAGCAACATTGCGGTAACGGCAACTTCGCCGATTTGGCCATTTTTTCGTTTCATCCCGTGAAACACATTGCTTCAGGGGAAGGCGGGATGATTACCACTAATGATTTGGCGTTGTATCAAAAATTATTACAATTACGTACCCACGGCATCACTAAAAATGAATCGCAGTACACCAATTCCATTGCTTTTGCTGGAGGAGAAACCAATTATCCGTTATGGTATATGGAGATGCAGGACTTGGGCTATAATTACCGTTTGACTGATTTCCAAGCCGCCTTAGGATTGAGTCAGTTGCAACGAGCTGATGCAGGATTAGTCCGAAGAAAAGAAATTGCGGCACATTATGCTACTGCTTTTGCCGAACAATCTTTTGTAAAAGGGCAATCAGGCATTGTCGAAGGTCATGCCTACCATTTGTATGTCTTGGAAGTGGAGGATCGATTAGGACTCTACAATTACCTGCGAACACAAGGCATTTTTGCCCAAATCCATTATATTCCTTGCCACCTGATGCCGTATTACCGTCAATTTGGCTGGCAAGAAGGCGACATGCCGCATGCGGAAACCTATTACAAACACTGTATCAGTTTACCGATGTATCCCACGTTGACACAAGCAGAACAAGACTATGTAATTGCGACCCTACTTTCCTATTATGGAGCAAAGGCTTAAACTAGGATTAGGCACCGTTCAATTCGGTTTAAAGTATGGTATTTCCAACACCACAGGTCAAACTGCGGCTTCGGAAGTAACCAAAATTTTAAACTATGCAACCTCCGAAGGTATTTCTATTTTAGATACTGCCTTTGGTTATGGTGAAAGTGAAGCGGTTTTAGGTCAAAATGCGTTACAGCACTTTAAAATTGTTTCTAAATTTTTACCGCCTAGCGATAGTCTGTCAATTGAAGAACAGTTGAAGGTATCGTTTGCACGTTTAGGGGTGAAGCAATTATACGGCTATTTAGCTCACCGACCTACTGCTGTTTTTGAAAACCCCGAACAGTGGGAAGTGCTAAAAAAGTTAAAAGCAAAAGGACGGGTAAGTAAAATTGGCTTTTCCTATAATACCCCTGAAGAGGTGGATAGAGCTATCGACGCAGGTATGATTCCGGATATGGTACAAGTGCCTTACAATTATTTAGACCGACGTTTTGAAGCAAAAATAAAAGTACTAAAAGAAGAGTATGCTTGTGAAATCCACACCCGTTCTGTTTTCATGCAAGGTCTTTTTTTTACACCGACAGCGTCCTTACCGGCTTTCTTTGATCCGATAAAAGAATTGCTGAATGATTTTAAAAAACACTATCCAAATGCAGCAGGTTCCTTATTACAATTTGCCCTCGTAAAACCATTCATTGACTGTGTAGTGATAGGAGTGAATGAGTTGAACCAATTACAGGAAAATATAGCAAGTTTAGAAAATGCAGTAGTGCCAATAGAAACTGACCTTCCCGCTATACCTGAAGCTATAGTACAACCTTCCAATTGGCCTAAACTATGAAAAAATTGCGATTAGGAGTGCTGGGAATGAGTGAGGGAAACGGACATCCGTATTCCTGGAGTGCCATTTTTAACGGATATGATCCGATAGCGATGGCAAACTGTCCCTTTCCCACCATACCGGAATACCTTTCCAAAGAAGCCTATCCCGAGCAATTTTTGTTAGATATAGCGGAAGTAACGCATGTTTGGACACAGGATGAGGTAATCTCTCAAGCTATTGCCAAAGCCGCTAAAATTGAAAAGGTGGTGCGTTATTATACGGATATGATAGATGAGGTTGATGCCGTTTTACTAGCCAGAGACGATGCGGAAAAGCATTATGAAATGGCTTTGCCTTTTTTAAAAGCCGGTGTGCCTATTTTTATAGACAAACCACTTGCTTTGGAAGTGGCCGTTGCCAAGCAACTACTAGCAGCCCAACAGTACGACCACCAACTGTTTACCTGTTCTTCCTTGCGGTACGCTAAGGAACTACTACTATCGGAAGCTGAAAAAGAAGCTATTGGAGCAATTTATCATGTGGAGGCTTCCATCATGAAATATTGGGAAACCTATGGCATTCATTTGTTAGAACCCATAGTGATAAATCTACCGCATCGAGGAGCTTTACAAAAGGTGACAAAAATGGAAAGTATCAAAATGCATCAGGTTCACATTTCTTGGGAGCAAGCTACAGCTACTGTTAAAGTAACCGGTAGTCAAGTGGTTCCATTAGAGTTTACCTATTATGGCAGTAAGGGAATGATTCGAAAAAATTTTTCGGATTCGTTTGCTTGTTTTAAGGCTTCTTTACTTGCTTTTATAACACAAATTCAAACACAAAAAATCAGTATAGCACGAGCTGAAACTTTGGAATTGACGGAACTAATCGAAAGAGGAAAATAGATGAAATTACTGTTGATAGGATTAGGTTCAATCGGACAAAAGCACTTGTCCATTTTGTCGGAAATGGAAGGGCTGGAATTGGCAGCCTTACGCACTTCAAAAGGTCTTTTGAAAAAGGAAATTACGATCCCCACTTTTTATACGCTTGCAGAGGCGTTAGCTTTTCGACCGGATGGCGTGATTATCGCCAATCCAACGGCTTTACATGCTGAAACAGCATTACCTTTTTTGGAAGCAGGATGTAAGGTGCTGATTGAAAAACCAATTGATGAAACGGTTGAAAAAGCTACGATTTTAAAGCCTTATGCTTCACAGATTCGCGTGGCGTATTGTATGCGATTTCATCCACTGATACACTATTTAAAAAATAAATTTAGTGAAGAACCACCCTTTAAAGTAGGTTTCAAACGTTCTTTTTATTTACCCAAGTGGCATCCCTATGCGGATTACACCCAAGAATATACCGCTCAAAAAAAATTGGGTGGCGGCGTGATTCGCACCTTAAGTCATGAATTGGACTTGGCGATACATTGGTTTGGCGAACCGGAAACGGTGGTAGGGGTCACGGATAAAGTGTCTTTCCTTTCTTTAGATACTGATGATTATGCTTTTTTTACATTAAAAACCAAACAACAGGCTAGGGTAAATTTTGAATTGGATTTTTTTTCACCTGTGAATTGCAATACAGGAGAAGCATTTACGGCAAAAGGCATGTACCAATGGACACTGAATGAAGTACGATTTATGGCGTATGATACCACGGAATTCATTTTTCTGGCGACTTTTGAAGATTCGGTTCATAAAATGTATGCCAATCAGCTGCATGATTTTTGTAATTTTGTTAAAACAGGAACAAGTATTAATTCAACATATCAAGAATCTATTTCGATTCTTAATGTAATAAAAGATATAGAAAAATGAGAGTAGGATTTTTAATTACCGCAAGGTTAAAATCAAGCAGATTACCTAAGAAATTACTTTTACCTTTTGGAAATGAAACTTATATAGTACAATTAATTAAACGTCTAAAAACATCTCCTTTTTTAGATGAAATTATTATTTGTACATCAGTTGACGATCAGGATACAGATTTAGAGATTATAGCACAAGATCAAGGTATTAAATGTTATCGTGGAGACAGGGAAGATGTCATTTCCAGATTAAATGAAGCTCGGATTAAATATAATTTAGATTATGTTATTAACATGACGGCAGATTGTCCTTTGTTGCCAATTGAACACATACCTAATTTAATTAATCAATTTAAAGAAACAAAAGCTGACTTAATTCACCTTTTTGATATGCCAATTGGATTATATTTATCAGGTTTAAATCCAGAAGCTATGCAAAAAATTGTAAATTTAAAAAATGATGGTTTGACGGAATATTGGTTGTATTATTTTTTAAAGACAACTATTTTTAAAGTTGAACATTTGTCTAAAAAATATACAGGTGAAATATTAAAGAGGGATTATCGCTTAGGAATAGATTATCCTGAAGATCATACTTTTTTTACAGCATTATACAATGCTTATGGGGAAAATTTATTTTATGCTACTTCTAATGAAATCATAAAATTTCTTGATAATCACCCTGAGATAGCTGCTATAAATGTTCATTGTAATGAATTAGGAAAAATTAGAACTGAAAATGACCCTTCATCTAAAATCTCGTTAAAAAATGTTAACTAAGAGCTACTTTTACACAGAATCAGCAT
>JAUXNR010000529.1 GCA_030682755.1 Flavobacterium sp. | reverse complement strand
TCTAATTTCGTTTGGAGATACTTGATTTGTTTGACTTGTTGGGCTGTTTAGATGATTGTATCCAATATTGTATTTGTCTAAAAAACTAAAAAGGATGAAATAAATTAAAGAGACGCTCAAATAAAATCGAAACGGATTAGCATATTGAAGTCGCTTCCCGTTGATGAAATCTAAAGCCGCTTTGCCCGGCTTTGTAAAAAGCGAAACAACCGTTCTTTTTATTTTTGAATCGTAAGCATAAAAATTTGAAAGAAATTCATCTATAAAGTTTTTAACTGTAAGTCTTTTTGAGGTGTTTTTTTGACCGCAATTAGAACAAAATTTGTCGCTTATGTCAAGTGGATGGTTACAATTTAAACACGTGATGCCGCGATAGTCTTTTCTTCTTTTTGTTGACATATAAAAATTACTTTATAATGTTTATGGAGCTAGCGTTTCCTCTTCCGATGACTCTGTCATATCGGTCATTGTTAGCTCTGTAATATACCAATACATCATAGTTGTTTTCAGTTTGAAAAAAATTACCATCAATAGCATTTTCAAAATCAACTTTACCATTTGAATCAGCTAAAGTAAATTGGTAGTTTGTGAAACCTTGTTTTAAAATGATTGCTTTTTCATATAAACCACTTGTTTTGTTATATTCCATTTTAAACTCAGGAATCAAGGCATAGTTGTTAAACATTCCCGTGATGTAAATGTCTTTTTTGCCAAAATAGGAAGGAGCACTTAAGCTGAAAAAAATCCAACTGTAATCAGCTTCAACGGCATCATTTGTTGTGGCGTTTATATTTCTAGGCAGAAATAATCCGTTTGCATCTGGGAAAAAAGTATAAGGTACATTTGCTCTTGCAGGATTTGTGTATAAGTAAGTATTGTAAATTCCGCCTTGGGAATCAATTCGTCTAACACCATTTAGAGCAACCCGAATATCTTTATTGTCAAAAGCTAAAAATTCGTTACCGGCCCAAAACTGAGTTTCTTTGTCATACCTGTAAACTAAATCTGTGCCAAGGGTAAACATGGGTTTAATGTTGGTTATCGCGGTGTTGAAAATTCCATTTTGGAGCAACATGACTTTTACATTTTTAACCGGATCTTGCAGCAAAAGACTGTTTGGTTTGATTGTGAACTCCAAATTATGTTTTTGTGCAATGAATTTTACATCTCTTGGGTTTTTGACTTGAGTTGGAACAGAAACAATTTCTTCATATAAAATAAACTTTCTTGAAAAAACCACTTCTTGATTGTTGTTCAATATTTTTATTATGTAATTTCCACTTACAAGAAAGCCGCGAGTAAATTGGTTTGGAAAAGACAATCGATAATGAGAATACAGTTGCAAGGTGTTAAATGAATTTTCATAATCAATAATTCTTTGATTGTCCAATCCGGAGATGTATTCGTTTAAGTTGAGTTGTGATTTTTTCCAATCGTAATCACAATGTGTAATGGTATAATAATAGTTGGCTTCATCTCCATATAAATCATCAAAAATTAATCTGAAACTGTCTCCAAGTCTGAAAATGGGAACCACACTTTGTCCTCCTTGAACAAAAGCAATGCTTTTAATGTTATAAGCCGGATGGACTTCACTCATTTCTTGAGCTTTAATGGAACTGAAAACGCTAAATAATAAAATGCTTAAAATTAATCGTGTCATATTTCTTTTTTGAAATGAATAGGTAAATATACTAAATATCAATTAGAACCTTACAAAACTTTAAAAATGTGAATTAATTATACAAACCCCACTTTGTGTAATTTAATAAAAATTTCAAATTCAATTGAATCAAATAAATTATCACTTATTTGAATCCGAACAACTTATTTTATGCAACAAGCTTTATTTAGAATTAATATAAATAAATGAAAATCGTTTAGACATTTGTTAATTCATATAGGGCATTTGTATTTTAATTTTTAAATTTGCACCGTTTAAAATTATGTAAAAATATTTACTAATCATATCTTCAAAACATATGTCTAAAGACATTCGAATCAAGAAAGGATTAGACTTGAAATTAGTTGGAGAAGCACAATCAACGGTTGCTGCAGTTTCTCGCTCACAAGTTTATTCTATTAAACCTTCTGACTTTCATAAAGTTACACCTAAATTGGTGCTTAAAGAAGGAGCCGAAGTTAAAGCAGGAGAAGCTATTTTTTATTCCAAAGATGACGAAGCAGTTAAGTTTGTTTCGCCTGTAAGTGGAAAAATTGTAGAGATCAAACGTGGAGACAAGCGAGTTATTTTGGAAATTAGAATTCAAGCTGATGCTCAAGATTCTTATTTAGAGCACGGAAAGAAAAATCCAAAGGAAATGTCAACAGATGAGGTTAAAGCACATTTGCTTGCTTCAGGTTGTTGGCCTTTTATCAAGCAGCGTCCGTATGATGTTGTGGCAAACTCGTCTGATACTCCAAAAGCAATTTTTATTTCTGCTTATAATTCTGCTCCAATATCTGCAGATGTTGAAGTAGCTTTAAAAGACAAATTGGTTTCTTTTCAAGCCGGAGTAGATGCATTGGCAAAATTAACTGCCGGAAAAGTTCATCTTTCTGTAAACGGTAAAGTGAATTCAATTTTCAGTACGGTTTCAGGAGTAGAATTGCACAAGGTTTTTGGACCGCATCCTTCAGGAAACGTAGGTGTTCAAATTGCAAAAATTGACCCAATTAATTCGGGAGAACGAGTTTGGATTGTAGCTCCACAAGATGTTGCTATTATCGGAGATTTATTCTTAACCGGAAAATTTGAGGCCACTAAAGTAATTGCCTTGACGGGTTCTGAAGTTTCTAATCCACAATATTATACTGTGAAAATTGGAGCTCAGATGAAAGAAATTGTTTCCGGAAAATTAAAATCAGACAATGTTAGAATTATTTCCGGTGACGTTTTTACAGGTGACAAAGTTGCTGTTGATGGTAATTTAGGTTATTATTCAAACACTGTAACGGTTATCCCTGAAGGAAATCAATACAGAATGTTTGGTTGGTTGCCATTTGCGGGAGCAAACAAACACAGCATGCAGCGTACAGCTTTATCATGGTTAATGCCGGGTAAAAAATATGTAGCTGATACCAATTTGAATGGAGAAGAGCGTGCTTTGGTAGTTACCGGAGAAATGGAAAAAGTGATGCCATTAGATATTTATCCAATGCAATTGTTAAAAGCATGTTTAGCAAATGACATTGAAAAAATGGAAAATTTAGGAATTTACGAAGTAGCTCCTGAAGATTTTGCATTGATTGATTATACAAATACTTCTAAATTAGAAGCACAAGTAATCATAAGAGAAGCCTTGGATTTAATGATTAACGAAGTAGGTTAAATAAATAGCTATGAAGTTTTTAAGAGATAAAATAGACCAAATAAAAAAGCCTTTCGGAAAAGGTGAAAAATTGGAAAAGTTTGCACCGGCGGTGAATGCTTTGGACACGTTTTTATACGTTCCAAATCATACAACCAAACACGGAGCTCATATAAGAGATGCAGTAGATTTAAAGCGTACCATGATTACCGTGGTTTTGGCTTTAGTTCCTGCGTTGATTTTTGGAACTTGGAATGCAGGTTACCAAAGTTTGTCGCAAATTCAAGAAGTAGTTCCATTTATGGATGCTTTAATTCATGGAGCTTGGAAAGTATTGCCAATGATTGCCGTTTCTTACGGAGTTGGATTAGGTATTGAATTCTACTTTGCCATCGTAAGAGGTCACGAAGTAAACGAAGGATATTTGGTTACCGGATTATTAATCCCGATGATTATGCCAATTGATTTACCTTTATGGATGTTGGCTTTATCTGTGATTTTTGCCGTAATTATTGGTAAAGAAGCCTTTGGAGGAACCGGGATGAATATTTTGAATCCGGCTTTAACAGCGAGAGCATTTGCCTTCTTTGCTTATCCGACGTATATGTCTGGAGATAAAATTTGGGTTTCAGATGCTTCTACCACAGATGCTATTTCAGGAGAAACTATCTTAGGAAAATTAGCTGCCGGTCAAGACGCAGGTTATGATATGTGGAGTATGTTCGCAGGAACAATTCCAGGATCTATTTCAGAAACATCTGTACTTTGGATTCTGGTAGGTGCCGCTATTTTAGTCATCACCGGAGTGGGAAGTTGGAGAATTATTGTCAGCGGATTCTTAGGAGCTGCAGTAATGGCTTTCTTATTCGAATTATGGGGAGCCAATACTTTGATGGATTTTGGAATGTTACATTTATTAGTAGGAGGATTGGCTTTCGGTATTGTTTTTATGGCAACCGATCCGGTTTCTGCTGCACAAACAAATAAAGGAAAATGGATTTACGGATTTTTAATTGGATTCTTTAGTATTTTAATTAGAGTATTCAATCCTGCTTATCCGGAAGGAGTGATGTTAGCGATATTATTATTGAATGTATTTGCTCCAACCATTGACCATTATGTGGTTGAAGGTAACATCAAGAGAAGAAAGAAAAGAGTTGCTAAACAATTAAAAACAGCGTAATCATGGATAGAAATAGTAACGGATATACGTTTTTATTTGCCGGAATTATGGTTGTAGTAGTAGGAGCATTATTGGCTTTTGCAGCTACATCATTAAAACCAATGCAAGACATCAACGTTAAAAACGAAAAAATGCAAAACATTCTTTCTACCATTGGTGTAACGGATGTAACGAGAGAAGAAGCACAAGGAAAATTTGATGAGTACATTAAAGAGCAATTGGCTTTAAAAGTTGACGGTTCTACAGATGAAACGGTTACCGCTTTTAACATTGATTTGAAAGCAGAATTAAAAAAGAAACCTGAAGAACAACGTTTCCCTTTATATGTTGCTGAAAAAGATGGAAGTAAGTTCTATATTATTCCACTTCGTGGAGCAGGACTTTGGGATGCAATTTGGGGTTATATTGCTTTGAACGATGACTTTAACACAATTGCCGGAGTTTCTTTTGACCACAAAGGTGAAACACCTGGTTTGGGAGCAGAAATCAAACAACAATGGTTTTTAGATTATTTTAAAGATGAAAAAATCTTTGATAAAGATGGAAATTTAGTTGGTGTTGCTGTTGCAAAAGGGAATAATGACAAAGTAAACAAAGACGATAATAAAGTAGATGCCATTTCGGGTGCAACCATTACAGGAGACGGAGTTACTGATATGATCAAAGAACGTTTAGCACATTACAAACAATATATTGATAATCAAAAAGGCAAATTAGCCTCTAATAATTAAGATCATGGCTGAAGAGAAAGAAAGTTTATTTTCTAAAAGAAATAGAGGGCTTTTATCAGACCCATTAAATGATAATAACCCAATTACGGTTCAAGTTCTAGGAATTTGCTCGGCATTGGCAATTACGGTTCAGTTAAAACCAGCAATTGTAATGTCTATCGCCGTAATGTTTGTAATGGCATTTAGTAATATGATTATTTCGGTGTTAAGAAATTCAATTCCAAACCGTATTCGTATTATTGTTCAATTGGTAATTGTAGCATCATTGGTAATTATCGTTGACCAAGTATTAAAAGCGTATGCTTATGATGTGAGTAAAGAATTATCAGTTTTTGTTGGATTAATTATCACCAACTGTATCGTAATGGGACGTTTAGAAGCGTTTGCATTGGGTAACGGCGTTTGGAGATCATTCTTAGATGGAATCGGAAATGCTTTTGGATATGCTTGGATATTAATTGCTGTAGCATTCTTTAGAGAATTATTAGGTTCAGGAAAGTTATTCGGATTTCAAGTAGTTCCTCAATCATTTTATGATATGGGTTATGAAAATAACGGTTTGATGTTATTATCACCAATGGCACTTATTGTAGTTGGAATCATCATCTGGATTCAACGTTCAAAAAACCGTAAATTAATCGAAAAACACTAATCATAGCTTAGCTATTAAACTATTATAACATGCAAGAATTAGCAAGTTTATTTGTAAAAAGTATTTTCATAGAAAATATGATTTTCGCCTACTTCTTAGGAATGTGTTCCTATTTGGCGGTTTCAAAAACAGTAAAAACAGCAGTTGGTTTAGGGATAGCAGTAATCTTTGTATTAACGATTACAGTTCCAATCAACTTCTTATTAGATAATTATTTACTAAAACAAGGAGCATTGTCTTGGTTAGGTGCAGAATATGCTGATATTGATTTAAGTTTTTTAAGTTTCATCATGTTTATCGCCGTAATTGCTTCAATGGTACAATTAGTAGAGATGGTTGTGGAGAAATTTGCACCTGCACTTTATGGAGCTTTAGGTATTTTTCTTCCGTTAATTGCAGTAAACTGTGCAATTTTAGGAGGATCTTTATTTATGCAACAAAAAGACTTTGGTGGCGTAACAGAAGCAGTAACCTACGGTTTTGGTTCAGGAATCGGATGGTTTTTAGCGATTTTAGCTATTGCAGCTATTCGCGAAAAAATTGCTTACTCACATGTTCCGGCACCACTTCGTGGTTTGGGAATCACTTTCCTCATTACAGGATTGATGGCGTTAGGTTTTATGAGTTTTATGGGAATTAAAATATAATTATTAAGATAAGAGATAATGAATACACCAGTAATCTTAGCCAGCATAATAGTTTTCCTAATCATCGTTTTCCTTTTGGTAGCAATGTTATTAGGAGCTAAAGCAAAATTATTACCATCAGGGCCGGTAAAAATAAAAATTAACGGAGAAAGTGAAATTGAAGTAGAATCCGGTAATACGTTACTTTCTACATTAGGAAACAGCAAAATTTTCCTTCCATCAGCTTGTGGTGGAGGTGGGACATGCATCCAGTGTAAATGTATTGTAACTAATGGAGGTGGATCAATTCTGCCAACTGAAGAACCGCATTTTACGAGAAAAGAAATTGCTCAAGGTTGGCGTCTAGGATGTCAAGTAAAGGTAAAAAATGATATGATTATCGAAGTGCCAGAAGAGGTTTTCGGAATCAAAAAATTCGA
>JAUXNR010000523.1 GCA_030682755.1 Flavobacterium sp. | reverse complement strand
AGAAACTCCTTTAGCCACAACGTCTGGTTTAATTCTTCCATCATCTGTTGGACCCCAACTACTGAAACTTGACATCGATACACTACCAGTGTCTACATAGTTTAGCACTTGACTAACTGCACCTACAGTTAAATAATTTTTAGCATTTTGCATACCACGAATTAAGTCATAACCAAATTTATTAATCAAATGTGGCCCTATAATGGCATGATTGGTGTCATTTCTATCATTTCCTGCAGCTGTTACAGCTAGATAGTAAGGTGCGTTGAAAGCAATTTGATCAAAATTTGAAGCTCTTGAATCATAAGCTCCTAATAACCATGTTCCAAACCCACTTACTCCAATCCAATAAGAGTGATTTGAAACTAACAAACCACTAGATGCGGCAGATGCCATTTCACTATAATCATTATTCCAATCATAAGAATCACCAGTTGCATTAAAAGCTATTCCTCTAACCGTTGGATTGGCTCCATTTGCAATTACAGTACCCATAACGTGTGTACCATGATTACTCACTGTTGGTGTAAAATCATAATTAGTCACCTTAAATGAATCAAATTCTATATGATCGTCCCTAACTTGTCCTGAATCCCAAACCCCAACTTTCATACCTTGACCTTGAAGATTCAAACCTAAACTTCCACCATTGTATAATGGAGTTACTCTACTAGTCACAGCAGAAGAAGCATTACCTGTTTCAAAATATAAAACTTCCCCATCCTCTGAAATATCATAAATCTCTTTATCAGATAAACCATCTGAGACTCTTCGCTCAACAGTTGGATTAGCAACCAAATAAGCATCTATTCGCTTTTGGCGATCCACGTGCATAGAATCAAACATAGTTTTTAGCCTCGATAACTCAACTTGGTTCGTTTTTGATTTGATGAACTCAAGTTGCTCTTTATTTTGAGCAAAAGTAAAAAAACATGTAAATAATAATAAATATAAAATTCTCATAAAAAGTAAATAATTAAATAAAAAACAAATATAAGCTAAAAAGGATATAAACAAATCTTAAAAAATCAATAAATGTAAAATTCTATAATTCAAAATCAGAGACAATAAAGACAACTTAGAAAAAAAAGAAAAAAAAAGCCCCGCAATGTGCGAGGCTAAATTTATATCAAATAGTTAAAACTATTAAAGTGGTGTATATACAGAAGTTGCAAATTCCCCATAAGCAGTTGCTCTCCATCTTAAAGTGATAACACCGGTTACTGGGTTATAAGTAGATGGACCATCCATTACAAGCGGACCATATGGTTCTGTTTGTCCTGTCCAACTAACCGTATTACAATTAACTTGAAAATCCATTCTGTTGTTTGGATTATTACAAGTATTGTAAGCAGGACAATAAGGTCCTGTTGAATACAATCCTCCTGAAAAATCAAGTACATAATAACTGTTCTCTACAGGATTTGCAAATATTTCAACATTCATAGTGTTAGTTGCATAGGTCGGTAAAAAATCGTGAAAACCATACGTGGTTGTCACAGAATAATTACCTGCCAAATCTGACAAACAAAATCTGTAAATACTAACAGTATGAACACCTTTACCAGGCATCACATCACCATCAACATCAAGGTTCAAAATTAATGTAGATGTAACCCCTTGTTCTAAATTGTCAAAATTACCGGTAACTTTAACTTTAGTAGTATATTGACCAGCTGGAATTACCAATGATGATGCATCAATAGTATACTGATTTGGTGTAGCGGTTGAACTTGGATCAATTGAAAAACCTATTGTTCTGTCTGCATTTGTTCTTGTTGTAACACCAATCTCAATTTCTACTTCAGACACACCCGTATTACTTACCGATAAATCTGATTCTGTAGTACTAAACAAATACGATGTTCTACCACCTAAGTCATTTGAATCATCTTCGCTACAAGAGCTGAAGACCATCAGTGAAAAAACACTGACTAATAAAAATATTTTTTTCATATTATACATTTTTTATTAATAATTAGGGTTTTGAACCAATGGATTTACGTTAATCTCTCCTTGAGGAATTGGCAATGTAAATCTATAGTCAGTTACCGAAATGTTGTAAGGATTTGTTGCTGATGCATTTTCAGAATCTTGGATAAATCTATCAGTTTCTGTCACTCCTGCATCTGTCCCTAAACGTTTCAAATCAATATATCTATGTCCTTCAAAAGCTAATTCTTTTCTTCTTTCTAATAAAATATCAGCAAAAGCTTGAGTAGCATTTCCATAAAC
>JAUXNR010000520.1 GCA_030682755.1 Flavobacterium sp. | reverse complement strand
TGTAAAAACCGTGTCTAAATAAATGGTATCTCTTGAAAATTCTAAGCCTCCGGTGCTTGGAGAAAATTCAAAATCATTACGACATGAAATAAGTGAGATAACTATAAAACCAAATACAACTAATAAGAGTGGACGCATTCTGATAGAATTTTTGTAAAAATAACTATTAATTTCAAAATCTAAGAATCATAACGAAAAAAGTAGGATAATAGTTTGTGGCTTTTATTTTCAAAATTATAAATAGTAAATTTACCGAAAATTTTAATTCATGTTTGACAAACAAAAAGTACTGAAATTGTGCAATGATTGGTGCAAAAACACCTTAATGGAGACCTTGGAAATTGAATATATTGATGCCGGAGAAGGTTTTTTAACAGCCAAAATGCCAGTAAATTCAAGGGTGCATCAACCGATGGGTCTTTTACATGGTGGAGCCACAGTAGCCTTAGCAGAAAGTGTTGGAAGTGCAGCTTCCATCATGTTCATCAATCCCGAAAAACAAGAAGCCAGAGGCATTGAAATTTCTGCCAATCATTTGAAAAGTAAAAGAGAAGGTGTGGTGTATTGCACCGCACGAATCATACACCAAGGAAGAAGTATTCATTTGTGGGAAATAAAAATCACAGATGAAAATGATACATTGATTTCTTTGTGTAAGTTAACAAACATGATTTTGCCTAAAAGAGAGAGATCATGACAACTTGTGAAATTGGAGTGCAATTCAACCATTCGCAACAACTGCCTTTTGTTTTGTATGCAAAGCCCAATTCTGATAAAATGGTTGCTCTTTTGCAAAACAACAGTAGAATATATCGTCCTTCAAGTGAAAACAGCGGTTTTGTTTTTGCACCTTTTGAGGGTAACGAAAGTATCTTGATTGCTGATAAACACGCTACAGTACTTGTTGAATCGGTTAATCCCGTACAAAATCTGAAGGAGTATTTTCCGGATGTAACTTATAAGGAAGAGGATAAAAAGGCATTTGAATTAAAAGTATCAAAAGCAGTTCAGGCTATTAAAAATAATGAGTTGGAGAAAGTTGTAGTATCCAGAAAAGAACTCGTGAAAATAGGAGGCATGAGCCCTTTTCAATTGTTTCAAAAATTAAAAGCGACCTATTCCGATGCATTTTGTTATGTTTTTTATCATCCCAAAGTTGGCGTTTGGGCCGGTGCAACACCGGAACAATTTTTGAAAAAATCTGATTTAATTCTAGAAACAGTTTCGTTGGCAGGCACTCAACTTTATGATGAAAACGGCACGGTTTGGAGTCAAAAAGAGATTGAAGAACAGCAAATAGTGACGGATTACATTCAAAAATCTCTTGAAGAAAATTGTACAAATCTTACTATTTCTGAAGCTTTCACCCAAAAAGCAGGGAATTTGGTGCATTTAAAATCAACAATAAAAGGGGAGTTGCATTCTGAATCGGCTTTTGTGAAAGTAATTCAAAAACTGCATCCAACTCCTGCTGTTTGTGGTGTTCCCAAAGATACAGCTTTGAAATTTATAGCAGCACATGAAGGGTATGATAGAACATTTTATACGGGTTATCTTGGTGAATGGATGAAAGATTATGAACGGAATACTGAAAAAACTTCCGATTTGTTTGTCAATCTTCGATGTATGAAAGTTTCAGAAAATGAGGCAACTTTGTTTATCGGTTGCGGGATAACGAAAGACAGTAATCCCGAGAAAGAATTTTTGGAAACCGTGAACAAGTCACAAACCATGAAACGCATTTTGAAAGATTAGTTATCTTTGAACAAAAATAAGACCCTTGAAAACAATAAAATTAGACATATTGGCTTTTGGTGCTCATCCTGACGATGTAGAATTGGGATGTGCCGGAACTTTAGCCAAAGAAATAGCATCCGGGAAAAAAGTTGGTATTATTGATTTAACCCGAGGGGAATTAGGCACCCGAGGTTCTGCTGAAATTCGTGATGTTGAAGCTGAAAATGCAGCAAAAATACTGGGTATTTCAGCTAGAGAAAACCTGAAAATGCGTGATGGTTTTTTTCAAAATGATGAAGCCCATCTACTTCAGGTGATACAGATGATTCGAAAATACCAACCTGAAATTGTGTTGTGCAATGCCATACATGACCGGCATATTGACCATGCTAAAGGAAGCAAGTTGGTTTCAGATGCCTGTTTTTTATCGGGATTGCAAAAAATTGAGACCCATTTGAATGGCGAAAAACAGACTGCTTGGCGACCTAAAGTAGTGTATCATTACATTCAATGGGAAAATATACAACCCGATTTTGTGGTGGACATTTCCGGTTTTATGGATAAAAAAATGGAGGTGATTATGGCTTATGACTCGCAGTTTTTTAATCCGAATACCAATGAACCTGTGACTCCCATTGCTACAAAAAACTTTTTAGACAGCATAAAATACCGTTCACAAGACTTGGGAAGACTCATTGGAACTGATTTTGCAGAAGGATTTACTGCCGAAAGACATGTGGCAGTCAATAGCTTAGGAAATTTGATTTAAATTATCAAAAAAATCTTTGCAAGATTAAAGGTTTGCATTATATTTGCACTCGCAAATGAAACCATGTAGAATTCGTTTTTAAATGAATAATCAACTAGGTCAAGTGAAGCAAAACAAATGGTGATTGTAGCTCAGTTGGTTAGAG
>JAUXNR010000519.1 GCA_030682755.1 Flavobacterium sp. | reverse complement strand
GGTTGACTGGAAAATTAAAGGTCGTGGTCACATTCTTCAACTAAAATACGATAATGATGTTGTTGAAAACTATAATTTAACAGAACTAAACAACAATGTAATGGTCTTGAATTTTGATTCTGAAATTCAAGCTCGAGGAATTGCAAAACTAACATTTGAAAAATCATAGTATATGCTCAGAAAATTTAGTAATAGTAGGACTTTAGAAGATAATATTAAACTTGGAGTACTAACTGCCTTTTCCGGCGGAATGGTAAACGTTGCCTCGTTACTGATTTTCTTTTCGTTTTCGTCAAATGTTACAGGTCATTATGCCATTTTGGCTTCTGAAATAGTTAAAGGAAATCTTTATCAAACCGGAGTTGTTTTTGCTTGGATTTTCTTGTTCTTTTTTGGAAGTTTCTTATCTAACTTGATTGTAATCCATTTAAGCAAATTCAATACATATTTAGCCCATTCTATTCCACTGATATTAGAAATCATTTGTTTGATGACGGTTGGAATTTATGGTCAGTTCTTCTACTCAGAAACCTTACTTGAAACAGAAATTCTGTTGGGAATAATGCTTTTTGCAATGGGTTTACAAAACGGATTAACGGCTAGTATTTCAAATTTTTCGGTTAAAACAACGCATTTAACAGGGACAACAACCGATTTAGGAATTTTATTTTCAATGTTCACCAAAAAAGAATATAGAGAAAATGAAGAACTAAGAGGAAAAGCCAAATTGTTAAGCTCTATTGCCATTTCCTATTTATCCGGAGCTATTATTTCAGGTTTACTCTATTTTAACACTGGTTTTCAAGTATTCTATATTGTAAGTATATTTTTAACTATTGTAATTTCTTATGATTTATACAAAATTAGATTTACACGATATATTATGCTAAAGAAAAGAAGCAATAGTATTCCAATAAATAAAAAAAGACCTGTAATTCATCCTTCTTTAAATATTAAATCATTTGCTGAAAGAAGAAAACAAATGAAAGAAGAAACAGTATAAATTTTCCTCCTGAAAAGGAGGATTTTTTATTTTAATCTTGTACCTAAATTATTTTCAATATTCAAAATGCAAATGTTTTATAAAGATTATATTTGCACTTGAAAACAAACAGACTAATTATAATGAAAGATTTACTCAAAAAATTTGAAAATAAAGAGCCGGAAATAATTTTTAATTGGAAAGATGCCGAGACAGAAGCAGAAGGATGGACAGTAATAAATTCTCTTAGAGGTGGTGCAGCAGGTGGAGGAACTAGAATGCGAAAAGGTTTAGACATGAACGAGGTTCTTTCGTTAGCTAAAACAATGGAAGTAAAATTTTCGGTTTCAGGACCGGCAATTGGAGGTGCCAAATCAGGTATTAATTTTGACCCAAATGACCCAAGAAAAAAAGGTGTTTTGCAACGTTGGTATAAAGCAGTTTCGCCATTATTGAAAAGTTATTATGGAACCGGTGGCGATTTGAATGTTGATGAAATCCATGAAGTTATTCCAATAACAGAAGAATGTGGCGTTTGGCATCCGCAAGAAGGTGTTTTTAATGGGCATTTCAGACCTACAGAAGCAGATAAAATTAATAGAATCGGTCAATTACGACAAGGTGTGATTAAGGTAATTGAAAATCCGAAATTTTCTCCTGATGTTAATAGAAAATACACTGTTGCTGACATGATCACCGGATATGGAGTTGCAGAAGCGGTTAGAC
>JAUXNR010000518.1 GCA_030682755.1 Flavobacterium sp. | reverse complement strand
ATTTATGGTGGTTATACCACAGAATCAGATTTTGGAAAAGCATTTAAAGAAAGTAAAATAACCCGATCAAACGTTCAGTTTGTTTCTAAATGCGGCATTCAATATGTTACAGAAAACCGTCAAAACAGAATAAAACATTATGATTATTCAAAAGAATACATCATCTGGTCAGCCGAAAATTCGTTGAAAAATTTGCAAACTGATTATTTGGATGTATATCTTTTGCATCGACCAAGTCCGTTAATGCAAGCCGATGAAATTGCAGAAGCCATCGAAAAACTTAAAAAAGACGGTAAAATTTTAGATTTTGGATTGTCTAATTTCACTCCTTCGCAAACCGATTTAATTCAACAAAAAACGAAAGTTTCATTCAATCAAATTCAATTTTCGGCAACGCATTTTGAACCCATGTTGGATGGAAGTTTAGACCACATGCAAGTACACAACATTCGTCCGATGGCTTGGAACCCGTTGGGGACTATTTTTAGAGAAGATACAGAACAAACCAGGAGATTAAAAAAATTATTAGCTCGATTGGTCGAAAAATATCATTTTGGTTCTGATATTATTTTGTTGGCTTGGATTATGCAACATCCTTCAAAAGTAATTCCTGTTGCAGGAACCGTGAATGTGGCTCGAATTCAACAATTGCAAAAAGCAGCCGAGTTAGCTTTGGACAAAGAAGATTGGTTTGAAATTTGGACGGAGAGTATGGGTAATAAAGTGCCGTAAAAAGTTTTCAGTCGCAGTTTTCAGTCGCAGAACTAGTTTTTAAACTATGTCTCTTACTGAGAGCAGTGACTGAGACTGAAAACTAAAAAAATGATCAACAAACGCCTTCTTATCAAAAACCTCTTAGCTCACAACGATGAGAGCAGTTTTTATGACAAAAAGCGTCAGTTGAATTTGCATACCAAAGAAGGAAAAGCAAAGTTTTTAAAACACATTTGTGCGTTATCCAATTCCAATCCTACTAATAATTCCTACATCGTGGTTGGGGTGGAAGATCAAGATAATGAAATTACAGGTGATGATTTTTTTGACGACAGCAGGATTCAGAATTTGGTGAATGCGTTTTTAGAAAATCCGCCTAAAATTCAATATGAAAATGTGCCGTTTCCCAATTTACCCAAAGATAAAGTGGTAGGTTTGGTTACGATAAAACCCAAAAGTAAAGTTTCTTCCTTTAAAAAAGGAATTCATACCATTCCGGCAAGAACGGTTTTTGTGCGAAGAGGAAGCAATTCCATTCCAACGGAAGATAAAATCCCGTTTTCTAAAATGAATACAGAAACGGTGATTGGGATTGAAAACAATTCCCGAAACAGTATTTCTTATACTTTGGAAGGAGTGTTGGATTTTATGAACAATCGCCACAAAGACATGACCGCAAAATACCATGTTTTTAAAGAATTGTTTGTGGTTTGTTGGGCCGGAAATAAGAAAAGAGTGCGAGACAAAACATTTTTTTCCAGAGTGGATATTGAATTAATCAACGAACAAGTTAAGCTGTTTTATTCGGCTTTTGATGAAGTTTCGATTGCGTATGACGACAGTACTTTTTCAATAACAGAATATGTGCCGCTGGGATTAAATGACAAAACGAGTTATTATCCATTGGAGAAGCAAACGTTAACCTTTTTTGACAATGGTTATTATAAAATTGAAAACGAGTTTTTGTTTGAACCGCCACAATACAATCGAAAAATGATGTTTCATATTTATAATTCCAACTTATCTTTGCTGCAAAAATTGCAAAAAGGAATCACTTTATCTGAAAATGAAAAACGGGACACACTAAATTTGCCTTCTACATTGATGATTTGTTATTTAAACGGATTTGAAGAAGCCAAACAAAAATTAATTGATGCCAAACCACTACTAAAAACAGTAGAAAACCCGATGGTTTATGTGAATTTTAAAGAAACCATGCGGATTTTGAGAAAAGTAAAATATGATAAAAACAATGACTAAAACATTCGTAATCGGTGATATTCATGGCGGACTTCGTGCCTTACACCAAGTGCTCGAAAGAAGCCAAGCCACTAAAAATGATACTTTAATATTCTTAGGAGATTATGTAGATGGTTGGAGTGAATCTCCACAAGTTTTGGATTATTTAATTGCATTGGAAAAGAAACAAAATTGTGTTTTCATCAGAGGGAATCATGATGAATTGCTACTCAATTATTTAAAAACAAACGATTATAACCAGGAATGGTTCAAACATGGTGGTCAATCGACTATTGATGCTTATGAAAAAGTTTCGGATACTACTCGAAACGAACATATTGAATTTTTAGAAAATCATTTAAAAGATTATTATTTAGACGAACAAAATCGTTTATATATTCATGCCGGTTTTACCAATGTAAATGGAATTGCGTATGAATACTACCCAAGATTGTTTTATTGGGATAGAACCTTGTGGGAAACTGCACTTTCATTGAATCCGGATTTATCTAAAGAAAGTATCTTTTATCCTAAACGATTCAAGCTTTATCATGAAATTTACATTGGTCACACTCCAACCACACGGATAGACCAAACTGTTCCAATCAACAAAGCCTGTGTTTGGAATATTGATACGGGAGCTGCTTTTTTTGGTCCGTTGACCATTATTGATGTCGATTCTAAAGACTTTTGGCAAAGTGAACCTTTACCACAACTGTATCCAAATGAAAAAGGAAGAAATTAATTACTATATTTGTTGAACATTAAATTTTATACCATGAAAAAAATTGTACTTATTGTTCTGGCATTAACAGCTTTTCAATCAAAAGCACAAGGAGGAGATTATCCTGAAAATGAAATTAAATATAATATTTTAAACACCTTAATCATTGCTTCTATAGAGATTGGTTATGAGCGTTTCATTGATTCTAATCAATCTATTGAAGGAGAAGTGTTGTTTAACGACAGAGTAAATTATCACACCGAAAAAGGAGCCAGGGAATTCAAAACCAATAGTTTTAAAATTGGCTATAACTATTATTTTGGCACCGAAAATGCCGGTTCAGGTTTGTATGCCAATCCGTTTTTTAAATTCAGAACTGGAGATTTTATTGATGTTATAACTGTTGAAGGAGAACCTGTAAAACGAACAACTGATATTGGTGGTTTTATCATTGGTATTGGTGCGGGTTACAAATGGAATTCAAACGACAAATTTGTGTTAGGACCTTATGTAAATATCGGTAGAAATTTTAATGAAGACTCTACAGATCGTTTTACAGCAATTGAATTCAATGCTGGATTTAGTGTAGGATACCGTTTCTAAAACTATTGAAATATACTTTTAAAGCCGATTGAAAAATTTCTTTCGGCTTTTTATTTTTAAGAGAAGTTGATAATACGCTCTAAATAGTATCTTTGTCCAACTATTTAAATGTCTTAAAAAGCAAAAATTTTATAGGACAAAAGATTAAAAAAACAACTCATGAGTGTTATTGAAAAAAGATTAAATGACAGAAGCAATTCAAAATGTGAAATCAGCGGTGTTTCCGAAAATCTAGTGGTATATACTATAGCTCCAAAAACCGAAGAAAGTTTAGAAAATAGTATTTTGATTTCTCAAAACTTAAAAAATCAAATTGAAAATCCTGAAACCACAAATCCTGACGATTGGCGTGGTTTGAATGAAAGTATGTGGAGTGAACATTTACCGGTTAAAATTGTATCATGGCGAATGTTGGCTCGATTAAAAAACCACGACTTACTGGAGATGATGTATTTGGATGAAGATGCCTTAGAATGGGCAAAAGCAACCGGAGAAGGAGAAGATGAAGAAGGAAAAATCATCCATAAAGATTCCAACGGAAACACTCTAAAAGATGGAGATTCCGTTGTTTTAATAAAAGATTTGGATGTAAAAGGTGCCAATTTTACTGCAAAAAGAGGTGCAGCCGTTCATAATATTAAATTGGTTTGGGACAATGCCGAACAAATTGAAGGGCGTGTTGAAAACCAACATATTGTAATTTTGACGCAGTATGTAAAGAAGACAAAGTAATGTGACAATTAGTCAATTAGACAATGTGTCAATTGGAAAATGTGAAATTAAAAACCCTGCTAAACTTCATGTCTAGCAGGGTTTTCTAAATTTAATCAAAAAACATTTAATTGGGCTGTAAATTCACCGTGATGAGTTGAGGAATAACATGACAAACATCTGCCGTTACTACAATTGGTTCTGAAGTAAAAGTTTGATACCCCTCTTTAGAAACCGTTACAATGTAGGTGCCCACTCTTTCAATTGCTCCAAAAAAGACAACTACATCGTCACCGGTAAATAATTGAAGTGTTTCAACGTAAGGTCCGTCTTGTGCAATTACGGTAACGCCATCTGATAATACTGCATTGGTTACAGCATCTTTAACAGTAACATTTAATCCAGCTTTTGCTTCTTGAGTACAAACCACTGCGTCATCATCGTTGTTACATGACGTAGTAAGAAAAAATGGCATGCATGCCATAAGTAAAAAAATCTTTTTCATGTATTTATTTTTTGGTTATTAAGTAGATACTCAAACATTGAAAAAGTTGCGTAATTCCATAAAAAAGCCTCACAATTTTTACTTTGCAAGGCTTTCTTCATTGTTTTTCTTTATTCTATTCTAAAAGACTATAAATCAAACTTAATTCCTTGTGCCAAAGGCAAACTAGTGGTATAATTGATTGTGTTAGTTTGTCTTCGCATATAGATTTTCCAAGCATCTGAACCCGATTCGCGACCGCCACCTGTGTCTTTTTCGCCACCAAAAGCTCCACCGATTTCGGCACCGGAAGTTCCGATGTTTACGTTGGCAATTCCGCAATCAGATCCGGCAACGGATAAAAATGCCTCGGCTTCACGTAAATTGTTGGTCATAATCGCAGATGATAATCCTTGTGCAACACCATTTTGAATTTCGATGGCATTGTGCACATCGCCGGAATATTTTAGTAAGTACAAAACCGGAGCAAAGGTTTCGTGTTGCACGATTTCAAATGAATTCTTTGCTTCGGCAATGGCTGGTTTTACATAGCAACCGCTTTCATAACCTTCGCCGGATAAAACGCCACCGGGAACGATTAATTTTCCGCCTTCGGCAACTACTTTTTCTAAGGCTTTTTTGTACATTTCAACAGCGTGAACATCAATTAGCGGTCCAACATGGTTGTTTTGATCTAATGGATTTCCAATGCGTAATTGGTTGTAGGCTGAAACAATGGCATCTTTTACTTTATCATAGATACTTTCGTGAATGATTAGTCTTCTGGTTGACGTACAACGTTGTCCGGCAGTTCCAACGGCTCCAAACACAGCTCCGATAACCGTCATTTTGATGTCGGCATCGGGCGTAACGATGATGGCGTTGTTTCCACCTAATTCCAATAATGAATTTCCTAAACGAGCGGCACAAGCTTGAGCAACAATTTTGCCCATTCTGGTTGAACCGGTAGCGGAAACTAACGGAACACGTTTGTCGTGCGTCATTAATTCGCCCACTTTGTAATCACCGTTGATTAAGCAAGAGATTCCTTCAGGAAGATTATTTTCTTTTAACACTTCGGCAATAATGTTTTGACAAGCAACGCCGCAAAGTGGGGTTTTTTCAGATGGTTTCCAAACACAAACGTCACCACAAATCCAAGCCAAAGCGGTATTCCATGACCAAACGGCCACCGGAAAGTTAAAGGCAGAAATTATTCCGACTACACCAAGCGGATGATATTGCTCGTACATTCTGTGTCCGGGACGCTCTGAATGCATCGTTAAACCGTGTAATTGACGTGATAAACCTACTGCAAAATCGCAAATGTCTATCATTTCCTGAACTTCACCATAACCTTCTTGGAGTGATTTTCCCATTTCATAGGAAACCAATTTCCCGAGTGGTTCTTTATATTTTCTCAATTTTTCTCCAAACTGACGAACAATTTCTCCACGATGAGGTGCAGGCATTAAACGGAAAGTTTTGAATGCTTCGGTGGCAGTTTGCATTACTTTTTCGTAATCGGCTGCGGTGGATGCTTTTACTTTTGCGATTAATTGACCATCTACGGGTGAATAACTTTCGATGAGTTCTCCATTTGAAAAATGGTTGTTTCCGGTGGAAGTTCCTTCGTTGATGGGTTTTATGCCTAATATTTCTAGGGCTTCGGTCATACCGAATTGTTGTGCGATTGTTGACATTATAACTTTTTTAAAGGTTTTTGTTATATTTTTTTGCGAAGATACCGATTTTTTTTGTTTTGGAAAACTGATTTTGTTGTGGAGCAGTGAATTGCAGCCCCGATGGTAGTGGAAAGCTTTTTTAAGGAAAATTTTTAGTTTTGCTGCCGAACAAAAGCGACCAACGGAAGCT
>JAUXNR010000510.1 GCA_030682755.1 Flavobacterium sp. | reverse complement strand
TTTGCTGTATAGAAGTTAATAGGAAATTTATATTTCTATCCTTAATTGTCCATTTACTATTATGTTCTGTTTCATCTATTCCTTTAGGATATCCGTTAGGAGTAAGAAGTTGAATCATTGGTATTTTTTCTTTTACCAATGGATATATGATAAACAAGCCATCGTAATCCCAATCGCAGGAATAATAAATTGGTAAACCTCTAGTGTCTGAAAAAGCTAGTTTATTTATATTCTTACCTCCTGCGTACCATAATTCTATATTGTTAGTTCTAGCTAACGTAGGTCGTTTCAAAAAATCGACATTTTCACAAAGTACGATACATTTGGGATCGTTACATTCGAGAACATATTTATATTGTTGATCCTTATCATCAGCCAATTCCTCAATCTCCAAAAATAATTTTACAGCATTGATTAATGCCTCTTTTCCTAATAAATACTTCTCATTTTTGAAAAACATAAGAGATACGATTCTAACGGTTGCTTCATTTTTTATAATTTGCTCCCGCAATGGCTCTAAATTTCCATTGTTCATATCTTCTTTTATTCCTATTAAGATTTGAATATCAGATTCTTCAAAACGAAGCTGAGGTTTTAATAGTCCATACTCTGATAAAAAGGCGTCATAGATATTATACTTCTTTAAATACTCTTTTTCATATATACTAATAAATCCATCCAAAGTAAATAGTCTATTATGTGATCTGTCAAGTATTCTGAGGGAGTTCATTAAATAATTGATTTCACCACTTTTGCTTAAAGTATCATTCAACTTTACCTCTCCATTTATATATAGATTATTTAATGCTTTTAACTCAATCCAATTCATTCTGCAATTCTGTTTGTATAAATATTTAGGTCTTCATTATTATCCTTTGTCTTAAAATATGATGCTGAAGGGCAATAATTGATATTACCATCTTCTTTTCCTTTAATCAAATGATGTGCGTACCATTCATCAGATAATCCAATATTGAACGTATGTGGAGCCATAGTTATAATCTGGTATTGGAACTCCTCTGCAATGTCGGGAAATGTATTAAAGTTAGTATTGTCAAGGCTTCCCAACTCCTCCAAAATAATAAACCTCAAGCCATTACGCTTTTCTTTTTGTACTGCTGAAAGTCTTGCTATACCAAGGAGTGCTATAGCCGAATAAGTTTCTCCAGTGCTACCAGGAACTTCTGTTCCAAACTGATCCGTTAGCTTAGCTGATAACTCAAAATATGTTTTAGGATTCAATAATTTATCAATCGGAACTTTGTTTTTAATCTTTGCTTGCTTTTTGAAAAAACCTTCAATAAAATCTACTATGGATTGTCCAAATTGTAATTCTCCTTTTGTTGCAGTATTTCGAACCTCATAAGCGATTTGTTTGATATAATCAATCTTTATTTCTTTACTGCCATCGAATTCTAGTTTGAAATAAAATTTATCGCTAATTTTTCGATCAACGAAGAATGCGTTTATTCTTTTTGTCTGTTCATTATATTTTTCATAGCGTTCAGTAGTTTTACTGAATATTTTAATCATGTTATCCCTTATACCATCAGCTATGGTCGTCCTGGTTTGATTGGCTTCTTGTAAAGTTGTGGCAATGTCATCTGTAGATTTTATTTTACTACCCAATAATACCTCTTCTAAAACCCTGAATGAATAAGTCTGATCTTTTATTGTTAATTGAACAGCTGGATTCTTCTCATTACTCGTTTCTTCAAATGAATTGGAAATACCAATAAATGTTGTTTTATATTTTTCCCACAATTCATTTTGGCTGTGCCTTAATTCTTCAAGACTATTAGGTGTTAAAGTAAATTCTTCTATATTTTCCTGAAAATGATCGTAATAATTACTATTAAGCGTATTAAATGCTCTTTGCCTATTTGTCAGTTTATCAATGATTATCTGTAAATCCTGTCTATCACGTTTTATTTTACTCTCCAAAGATTCGAGCTTTGTTTGTTTGACTCCTTTTTGTTCATAAAACTTATCTTTCTTATCGCTCCATTCTTTACGAACTTTAAATAACTCCTTTCTGACAACTTCCGGCTCGTCATTTTCAACCTTAAACTGGTTTTTAATTTCCAATAATTCTTTTTCTTCTCTTTTCTTATTTGATAACAATTGAGCAATCTTTTCATCAATCTGTAGTATACAAGCTACTGAATGTTTTAATTTTTCGATATTGTTGTTTTCTACAATTGTTATATCGAATAAATAGTCGAATAAGTTTGTGTCATAAGGTTTTCCATCTGTGATATTCTCCAATGCTTCCAGCTTACTATTTATGGAGTTGATTTCTGTCTCCAATTTTTGAATTAGTTGTTGTACCGATTGCTCTAAATTAGTTCTGTCTCCTAATAATTCTGCATCAGGATTAAATTGAATAAATTGGTGTAATGCACCCAGTTTTAACCAAAGACCTTCTTCGGATGATTTTACTTTAAAACTATCGATCAACTCATCTGGATTAATATATTGAGATGAATCATCTGGATTGGGAATTTCAGAGATAGGTTTGATAGCGTAATACAAAATAGCCTGTAGCTGTTCATTATTTAATGCTGGTAAGTTCTTAATATACCAATATAAAAGACCATTTTCATCATTGTCCTGTAATAATGATAACAATCTTTCTTTGATTACTTTTTCCTTTTTTAAAGATGATTTTAATCCATCCAAAATCTCCGATTGCCCTTTTCTAATTCGTAAGATATTTTCAAGTGTTTTATACTTTTCCAGATAAGGTTTAATAAAAGTTATTTCTTTTTTTATATCTTGATTATTTCTTTTTGAAATATCAATTCTTTCTATCTTATTTCTCCAACCATTATCTATCTCAGGTAATACAAACATTTTAAGTTCGTTGATATCTTGTTGTTGTTTTTCTATATTGTTAGATAAATCTTGATAGTGATTAAACATATTGAAGTTTGTATTCGCTTCTTCATAACCGCGTTCAATTGCTTCTTCTTCTTTTGGAAGATTTTTGATAGCTGTTTTTAGCTCATCAATTTCGATTTGTTGAGTTTCTATAAGTATCTTTCCGTCCTTTTCACTTTGTTGTAATTGTTTTAATTCTATATAAGTATTTTGTATTTCTGCTTCTTTAAGTGATTTGAATTCTTCTTTATGAGACTGTTCCAACTCCCTTAAATTGGTTAATTTTTTCTGTTTATCAGATAAAGTTTGTATATCTCTATTCAAGCTTTCATATTCTCTCAATATCTTTTCAAGCTCGATTTGCTCTTTTTGAAAGTTGGCCAAAATGTCTTCATCGGACTCTTCAAAAAGAAATTCTTTTAAGTTCTTGGAAGCCTGGCTACCACTTAAATTCACTGTTTTAGCTTTAGAAAAAGACTGTATTACTTTAGCAAAAGCTTTTAGATTCTTATCTTGGCTGAGGTTCAGTGGCATTATGTTTTTATCATAAAGGAATTTATAATAAGTACTGACATTTTCATTATTACTGAAAAAGTTTAGCCGAAGTCTTTTTTTGTTGTAAAGGTGTGTCGCTAGATCCTGTATATCTACTATTTCTTTTTCTCTTAATAAGTCTTTGGCGAATATTAATTCTTCTTTATCAAGAGCCAAATCATTTATCCTCAAATTTATATCTGCCTGTTTGGTAATAACAAAGGGAATGATACGTTTGCTTTTCTGGCTGTTTATTTGTATTCCTATACTAATAAACTTACCCGCCTCCGCCTCAATATTCAAAAAGCAATAGGCACATTTTGTTTTATAGGGAAGAGTATTGATTTGACGTTCTTCCTTTTTTACACCATCTGTACCAAATTTAATTAAATCTTTATCATACACGAAAATCATTTGGAGTAAATCTGCAATAATGGATTTTCCCACACCGTTAGAACCAACAAAATCGGTTCTTATGGGATGAAAAAGGTAATCATGAATATAATGTTTCAAAATACCCACTGTAGATAAAGAGTAAATTCTTGGATATCTCATACTGCTTCTTCATTTTTAAGTTGCTTGCTAAATGACTCAAAATCCTGAAGTTCTTCCTTATACAGCTTAGCTAAACGATGAATTGCTGGCCTTATTTCAAATAACAATTCTTCATTCCTTCCTGATTGTTTTTCTACCCAACCTAAACGATCAAAATTATCTATTGTTTTACCGAATTTTGTATGCACTTCATTCCATTCCTTTTCGTCATAAGAATCCCTTATATCATTGAACAAAATCCGTTTGTATGCATCTTGATGATCACTCTCCAATATTTGTGTTTTGATGTCGGTCCAGTAAATAATCTTTTCTTCGTCAAAATATTTTTGGTAATACATATCCAAAAGAGTTAATCCAATTAGCGTTTGTAATTCAGTAAGCTCTTTATTTCGGCTTACATCACTTAATTTTCCTTTTCCATTTTCCGTGAAGTCGAGGTAATAATAACGGCTTCCATCAAACATATCTGTAATAAGATTCAACTTATATAAGCTACTATAAAAGTTTCTCCACTGAGATTCATAGCTTTCTAATGCTGTATATTCTGCATAGTACTTGTGGTCAATATGTTTACCTGATAATAATAAAATATTGATGTCTGCAAAATGTTTTTCTACACTTTCCTCTGATAGAAAAGAATAATCGTTTATTTCATAATTTTCGTTTTCCATAGGGATAGGTTTTGTTGTGATAAGGAAATGATTTTTTTCTCAACATCAATGAATACATTGTTATTCTCCGAAGTATAAGCAGTCATTCCAGACGCTACCTGATAAGCGATGGATAGGTCTTTTTCTTCATCCACAATACTATTCATGAGTTCTTCTAAAGACAATTGCCCTTTACTCTCTAAAATATCTTTGGCTTTGTCAACCCATTGATTAATGATTTGCTGACGGTTGATCTCCTTTGCTATTTTCTTTTTTTCATTACGTTCATATGCTTCATCAACCTTAATGGTTACAATAATATTAGGTTTTGGAGGTTCAAACTCATAATATTTGGGGTATAGCATTCGGATAGGCTCATTTACTAATTGTTTTAGGGGAAAATTATTACTAAACCTAATTCCTTCGGTAGTGTATGCTGAACTTTCCAACACTGTTCTATGTAATTTTTTTATTTGTATCCTAAAGAAAGCTCTAGAAGAAAATTGTTCTTGTAATTCTGTTAGTTTCTCACTAGCGTGGTTGATTTGCCTGCGGATAATACTTACTTTTTGGTCTACTAAATTGAAGAATTCTC
>JAUXNR010000509.1 GCA_030682755.1 Flavobacterium sp. | reverse complement strand
AATGCAATAGAAGCAGACTATATTCAAACAGAGATTGCTAATGCAGCATATCAATATCAGAACCAAATAGAAGACGGCTCGCAAGTAATAGTTGGAGTAAATAAGTTTTTGGTAGAAGAATCTCCAAACATGAATGTTTTTAGAGTAAATGATTCCATCCGTGCTGTACAAATCAAAAAATTAGAAGCACTTAAATCCGAGCGAAACACAAAAATGGTGGAAGCCTCGCTTAATAAATTGAGAGAGGCAGCTGTAGATGGAACTAATCTGATGCCACACATTTTACATTCTGTGGAACAGTATGCAACTCTTGGCGAGATGGCCAACACTTTAAGAGATGTTTTTGGAGAACATCGTTAATAAATTATTAAGCAATTATTAACGAATTGCGCTGAACTGTAGAAGTTAACATATTCAATGTTAATAAAGTGTTAATAACGCTGCCGAGTTTATCGAAAAAAAATGTTAAAAAATTATACCTACTGAAATTCAGAATTTTACGAAAATTAACCCCTTATTTATACACATTAAGGCAGTTTTTGAACCGTTTCTAAAATTTTAAAGTTTCTGTTTTTTGTTCTATACTTGAATTTGGAATTGGAAAATAATTAACGTTTTCCCCAACCATTGTAAATCAATTAGCTATGATCGAAACTGAAAGAACTTGTCAATCTGTATGGGACAGTTGTTTGCAAATTATTAAGGATAATGTGCCTGCCAAAAGTTATAAAACTTGGTTCGAGCCAATTTCTGCTCTGAAACTGGAAGGCAATGTTCTAACCATACAAGTCCCGAGTTTGTTTTTTTATGAGTGGCTCGAGGAGCATTTTGTTTCTTTATTACGTAAAACCATTAAACACCAATTAGGCCCCGATGGTAGATTAGAGTACAACATCATCATGGACTCTAATTCTCAAAACGGACATAGCATAAACATACCTACTAGCAACAATGGCGAATTAAAAAATCAGACCGTGCCAATGCCGGTTAATATTAATTCTTCCATCAAGAATCCGTTTATTATTCCGGGTCTTAAAAAACTAAACATCGACCCTCAATTAAATCCAAAATATTCTTTTGATAATTACATTGAAGGAGATTGCAATAGGTTAGCTCGTTCTGCCGGTTATGCTGTAGCATCCAATCCTGGTGGTACATCCTTTAATCCTTTGTTTATTTATGGAGCAAGTGGATTGGGCAAATCGCATTTGGCACATGCCATTGGTGCTTCGGTAAAAACCCAAAGCCCCGATAAATTGGTTCTATATGTTAATGCCGAAAGATTTGGTCAGCAATTGGTGGAGTCTATTGGAAACAGAACCGTAAATGATTTTGTGAATTTTTATCAATTGATTGATGTTTTAATCATTGACGATATTCACTTTATTTCTGGTAGAGAAAAAACACAAGAAGTTTTCTTTCAGATTTTTAACCATCTTCATACCAGTGGTAAGCAAATCATCATGACTTGCGACAAAGCGCCAAAAGATTTGGTAGGTTTTGAAGAGAGATTATTATCTCGTTTTAAATGGGGTTTAACAGCTGATTTACAAATCCCAGATATTGATACTAGAATTTCCATCTTACATAAGAAAATGCAAACAGATGGCATTACTTTGCCAACAGATGTCATTGAATACGTAGCACACAACATCGAAAGTAATATCAGAGAACTAGAAGGTGCGTTGGTTTCGTTATTAGCTCAATCCACCTTAAACAGAAAAGAAGTGGATTTGCCTTTAGCAAAACAAATGCTTAAAAACTTCATCAAGCATTCTAACAAAGAGATTTCTATTGAGTACATCCAAAAATTAGTTTGCGATTATTTTGAAGTACCGGTAGATATGGTTAAATCACAAACTCGTAAAAGAGAAATTGTGCAAGCTCGCCAAATTTCTATGTACTTAGCAAAACAACATACCAAGTCATCGCTAAAATCCATAGGGATGCATTTTGGCGGAAGAGACCACTCTACCGTTATTTATGCTTGCCAAACGGTAGATGATTTGATGGATACCGATAAGAAGTTTAAATCTTGGGTTGGCGACATCCAGAAAAAACTAAAGATGACCTAATACTTGGTTTATAACCTAACAACCACTAATAAAAAAATCCCTACAAACTTTCGCCTGTAGGGATTTCCCTTTTATATAAACCGTTGTATTATATATCGAAGTTTATGTCGTCTAAAGTAGATTTTCTGCTATTGTTCTCCCCACCTTCTGAATACTCATCGTATCTTCTTTCAACAACCTCTTGGTTACTTTTAATATATTCAATGGTTTCTGAAAAACCCTCACTAAACTTCTCAAAATCTTCTTTGTATAAAAAGATCTTGTGTTTTTCAAAATGAAAGTTGCCATCCTGCTCGAATCGCTTTTTACTTTCAGTAATAGTGAGATAAAATTCGTCTCTTCTTGTTGATTTCACATCAAAAAAATAGGTTCTCTTCCCAGCTCTGACAGCCTTTGAATAGATTTCTTCCCTGAATTTACTGTCATTTTCAAACTTTTCTTCATTTTTTCCAAAATCTTCCATCTTGCAATTTTTAAGTTTATTCCATTCTTACCAGTTCAAATATAAAAAATTTAATTGAGAAATAATAAAAAATGTTAATAAACACTTAAACATAAAA
>JAUXNR010000505.1 GCA_030682755.1 Flavobacterium sp. | reverse complement strand
TTTTATTACCGATTTTAAAGTAAATTCAAGTAGTAGTTTTAATGCAATTATTTGTGATATCCTGAAGAGATATGAAAAAGAAAAAATAGGCTTAATTCGATTTCATTGTAACAATGAATTGTTTTTAAAAAAAATACCTTTTCAAGGAATATTAAAATTTGGTACAAGAACAGTCATAATTTTTTACACGGATCAGGAAGTATTGAAAAATAAATTACAAGAGAAAATTTTTTATTATACGCATGCCGATTCTGATGATAATATTTAAAAAAGTTTCATGAAAAAAATATTTTTGATTTGGGATTTTGACGGTCCTATTGGACAGATTAATTCAACACTTCCCTATAATTTTCATTTTGAAAATATGGTTTCTGAAATTGATCACGTAAAATGGTTGTTAGAAATTATGGATGAGTATGCTATTCATTCTTGTTTTGCTATTACAGGATTTTCAGCAGAGCAAGGAATTTATCCGTATACATTCCCAGATCTCATAAAAGAAATTGCTTCTAGAGGCCATGAAGTTGCATCACACAGTTGGAAACACGAATGGATACCTAAATTTTCAAAAAATCAAATAGAAAAAAGTATCAGGCGAAGTAAAAAAGCTTTAGAAGAGGCAATTGGAATACCAAATATAGTTTCCGGATTTGTACCACCCCATAACCGACCTATGACTTGGTGGCAAAGGGGTGCTTTTAGTTGGGGTGATCAATGGATGTTTCCTTTTTCTAAGTTAGGAAATACGGAGGAGTTAATTGCTCTTTTGAATAAAAATGATTTTAGTTGGATTCGGGTCTCTTATAAAAACATATTACAACGGTTTAAAATAGTAAAACGAAATCCAACAGGTACTGTTTTTAATTATAAAGGGATGTTAGTTTTTGAAAATCATTACAATGGTTTTGATTCTAAAGTCATAGACCATATTTTAAAAACAAATTATGAAACATATACTATAAGTGCTCACCCTTTTATGTTGGGATTGTCTAATAAAAGTGAATCAAAAGCTAATTTTATATTATTTTTAAATAAATTGCTAAATTCAGGGCAAAATATCGAATTTGTGTTGCCGTCTAGTTTGCTTAAAGAACATAAAAACAATGTTTTGAGTAAAAAGAAATAATTTTCAAAAAATAATCTATGTATAGAAAATTAAAAAAGATAATTAGCTTTTACGTATTCAATCGAAATAAAATAAAATATATTTGTTTTAGTATTTCAGGTGTAAATTTAAAAGGTAGTAAAGGAACTTTTCGATCAAAAGTTGATAAAGATGACGCCTGGTATTTTGCATTAGTTAAAAATAGTGAACATGTGTTTGATATTGGTTCTAATATTGGATATATGTCATTAGTAGCAGCTATCCAAAAAAGTAATAAAAGTATTTTGTTAGTCGATCCAAACCCGGAAGCTATAGCAGATGCAGCTAAAAATATGGTTATTAATGGTTTTGGAATGAAAACTCGCTTTGAAAATGCTTTTGTAAGTGACACAGATGGTGATGAAGTGAAATTTTATACGGTTGGTACCGGTGAAGCCGGAAGTATGTTTGCCGGTCATGCCGAAACAGCCAGTGCAGTAAACGCCTATTATTATGTAAAAAAAATAACTATTGATACGCTAGTTACTAAAGTAGGGTATGTACCGGATCTTATCAAAATTGATGTAGAAGGGGCAGAGTCTTTTGCTTTAATGGGTGCAAATAAAACTGCGGCGTTGCAAAAAACTAAATTTATAGTTGAAATGCATGCCCCTCCGGAATTACCGATGATTGAAAATGCCACTCGGATTTTGAATTGGTGCCAATCCAACGCCTATCAAGCATATTATTTATCCAATGGTCAATTGTTGGAGTATCCGGAGACTATAGCACATAGAGGAAAGTGCCATTTGTTGTTACTTCCTTTGCCGCAACATTTCCCGGATTATTTAAAAAATATCAAAGAGGGTGACTCTTTGCCAGAAACAATCAATTGAGACAATTATTACTCATATCCTCAGAATTCCCTCCTTTACCTGGTGGTATAGGAACTCATGCTTATCAATTAGCTATGGGATTTGCACAAAATGGATATCAAGTTATTGTTTTGACAGACAGGCGTTCAAAAGATGAAGATTTAGAACGAAACTTTGATGCAAATTTACCCTTTCTAGTTCATCGTGTTCCCAGAATGTCATTTGGACAAACCTATTTAGCACGTATTAAAAAAGCATTTTATTATTTGAGACAAGATCAAGAAATTACCGTCATTTCATCAGGAAAATTTTCACTTTGGATAGGAGCATTGTTGCATTTGTACCATAGAACACTTAATCAAGTGGCAGTTATTCACGGAACTGAAATCAAAGCAGGAGGATTGATGAGTCGATTTTTAACTAAATACAGTTTGTTGCAATTTAAAAAAATAATTGCGGTATCAAATTTTACAAAATCTAAAATACTAGAAGTAATTCCGAATGCAACTATTACTGTTATCACAAATGGTGTTGAGATTACTAACCATCAATCTATATCAGAAATAAAAAAAGAGGGGCTTCGATTGATTACCATAGGAAATGTTACAAA
>JAUXNR010000500.1 GCA_030682755.1 Flavobacterium sp. | reverse complement strand
GAGAATTTGTATTTTTTCATGAGTTTTTACTTTTTACGGCCCTATAATTATTTTGCCCATTTCGAAATTGGGTATAAGAATTCAGATTATGGCTTAAGCCATGGGTAATTGATAACCTTCTGGTTCTTGATAAATCCAAATCTATTGCGTTTCCGGTTTGTGCACAATATTTAGCATATCCATTTTTATGATCTTTAACTCCTGAAGCTTTTCGATAATAATGAAATGCAAATGGACCAATTCTTTCATTGTTTGCATTTCAAAAATATTCCTACCAAAAACAGAAATTAATTTTGAGGTCTTTTTTTTTGAATTCGTTGAAATAGACAACGAATATACATTGTGTTTAAACATGGTGTCAATAACTATATTTGACAACAAGCAGATAGTCATGCTTTTGTCTTTGCTCTCAATTAGGTATTGATCATCGAATTTTGTAATGCCGGTTTCAATGGTTTTCCCCGAAAAATGGTATAAAAACCGCCCGACTTTGCCTACTGACCCTACTGTTAACTCAGAGTCCAATTTATATACAAAATCTACCTCAAATTTTAAGGGTTTGGTATCCGATTCTGTTATTTTAATTACCTGATTTTTGTAGGGGATACAGATACATAGGGATTTTAATTCGTTCCCGGAATTATGGCTTATTTTTAAATTAACATTTAAATCATCGCCCATCAGTTTCCAAAAATCTTGTTTTTGTGATATATCAATATACCCATGGGTTTGAGTAACAAACACTTGATTTAAAAAACCTGATATCTTTTTGTAATACATATACCCAACTACTTAATCGGCATCTGTATTATCACTTCAGTTCCTTCATCTGGTAACGAATTCACCTCGATTGTCCCCTTGTGTTTTTCGATAATACCAAAAGAAATAGCCAATCCAAGCCCCGTGCCTTTACCCACATCCTTAGTGGTGAAAAATGGCTCAAAGATCCGCTTCTTTATATTTTCCGAAATCCCTTTTCCATTATCCTTGAACGAGATCAGAAGTTTGTTGTCCTCTGTTTTCGTGGAAATAATTATTGCCCCTTTTCCCTCGATTGCCTGGATTGAATTATTGATAATATTCAGGAAAACTTGGTTCAACTGGCCTGGATAACATGATATAAGCGGTATTTGCCCATAAT
>JAUXNR010000499.1 GCA_030682755.1 Flavobacterium sp. | reverse complement strand
AAGACAAAAAATAAAATAAAAATTAATTCTCAAAAATTAAAAAATAGTTCAAGATTCATCCATCTTGATGAATTACTTCTATTTGAATATTTATATAAATTAATCAATATACCTGATAAAAACACAATTCACGACGACCCCTTTTCTATTTTTGAGAAATTCGAACAATTAGAAAGCAAGGTTATTCTAGATAATGACCCAGATTCAATTGATGAATTTATCAAAAAAATATCTTTTCAAAATGTCTCTTTTAAGAAACACGATTGTAAATCTTCTTTTCCTATTAAACACTCATATAAAATATCAGATAAACAAAAAAACAAATTATTTAATATTGGTATAGTGAATTTGAAAGTTAATACAGCAGATATCGAAGCAAGTTTTAATCCTCTAAAAAAACCAAATACAAGTTACAAGCGACAGACAACACTTTTTGAATTGATAAATATAGGAATAAATGAACCAAAATGTGACTTAATGATTTTTCCTGAAGTTAGTATCCCTTTTGCTTGGCTACCATTTATGGTTAAGCAATCTAGACGTAGTAATATTGGTTTTATTTTTGGTTTAGAGCATATTGTTCATAAGCCGTATGCTTTAAATTTTGTAGCAACATTATTGCCATTTAGAAATGAGAATGGATTTCATAACGTTTTTATTTCGTTACGTTTAAAAAATCATTATTCACCTTCTGAACTCCACGAATTAAACATCCTTGATTTGACTAGACCTCCATATAAGTTTCTCTATGAAAAATTTTCATGGAGGAGCACAGTATTTCCTGTTTATAATTGTTATGAATTAACTGATATCCAACACAGAAGTTTATTTCGTTCAGAAATAGACCTATTAATTGCAGTTGAATATAATCAAGACATTAACTATTTTTCAAATATTTTAGAAGCAGCAACAAGGGATATTCATTGTTATTCAGCTCAAGCTAATTCTTCTGATTATGGTGATTCCAGAGTGATCTCACCAAAAAGGACTGAGGAAATGAATATCATCAGACTAAAGGGAGGAGAAAATGCAGTTTTGGTAAAAACATTTTTAGATATAAATTCATTACGGGATTTTCAAATTAGAAAATTTAGCCCTGGGCATAATGAGTTTAAACCTACCCCAGCGGGGTATGATCCAAATAATGCCCGAAATAGAAATGAATAATTCTTGAAGTAATTTTCAAGGTATTTGGATCAATGAACAAAATACAAATTGATCAATAATGAAATTACTATCACTCCTGGAAAAGGAACAACATGTCATCAGAAAAATTCTCACTCATCCGGGTCTTCCTGGGTAAACTCGGCCTGTCCAAAGAAGCCGTAGACGATGTCGTCGATTTAATTGGCGATTTTCTTGGCACAAAAGATGAAAAGCCAAAAACACCAATCGAATTTCCGTATCACCTTCGGGATAGCTTCCTCTCCAATACTGAGATCAGCTTCTATCATGTTGTCCGGTCAGTCGTGGGGGATACATCTCAGGTCTTCACCAAGGTCTCTTTGGGCGT
>JAUXNR010000496.1 GCA_030682755.1 Flavobacterium sp. | reverse complement strand
GTTTATTCTTTTGAAAAAATCTACAAGCCATCCTTCTTTTAGGTTTCCGATTGCATTTGCCGCATTTCTAAATGCGATTTTGAGTCTTGAACTGCCCTTAGGTATGTGATGCGAGAGTATTTTTCCACCACTGATTTTATTGTTTGGAGCCAATCTGAGCCACGCTGTAAACTGTTTGGCAGATGGAAATTTCCGTATTCCTTCTAATCCTATTTCACTGATTATGGTCATGATAAGTCCTTCATTCACCCCTTCAATAGCCATCAAATCAATGCCTTCGAAGTATTGGTATGCAAGTAGATTCAAATCCGTATCAGTCAGACCATTTTTGTTTTTTCGCTTATGCTTTTTTTTTCAATGTAGTGCTGCTTTTTGTCGTCACTTTTATCGACAATGTGTTTAAGTAAATTATTGATTTCAAGGTCTGTTTGTACTATTTGTTGTTGAATATATTTGTAGGAATCCCACTCTTGTTTGAGCGCAAACAAGTAATCTTTTCGACCGTTGTATTGCAATGCCTTGGCTATCTCTGCTTCTGATTTTCGGCAATTTCCGTGTCGGAGTTTTGCTAATTCAACACCATCACATTCTCCTTTTACAAAAGCTTCGATGATATTTGAACCAGTTAACCCAACAATATCATTTACAACTACTTCCAATCTCATATTCATCAATCGGAGATACTTTTGCATACGCTTAACGCACGAAGCACTTCTATTCAAAAGATTAAGACGATGCCGAGAATAAGTCCTCACGGTATCTGTATCAGAGTCAGGTAAAAAACTAGCAGAAAGCAGCCCGAGTGAATGCAATTTTTGAATCCATTGACAATCTTTAATGTCGGTTTTTTTGCCTTTTATGTTTTTGGTTTGGCGGCCATTGACCAAAATTACATCAAACCCTTGACCGACCAATGTGGAAAATAGATTTTGCCAATAAGTTCCTGTACTTTCCATGGCAATGGAATTTACATTTTTACTTCTGAGCCAATCACATAAATCCATTTGGTCTTGGCTATAAACACCGAACTCTTTTACATCTTCGGCATTTTGACCAACAGCAACCCAATGACTTCTGCTACCTATATCTATTCCAGCCGCATTGGGATTTACAACTTCTAACGAAATTTTCTTATCTTCCATAACACTATTTTTTAAATGAATAAAAAACTCCAAGGGTTGTGTCTTTAGAATTTGGAATTATTCTGATCGGGATATCCGCCACAATTTGACTGACTCGCCATTTAACTCTAACACAATGCAGATGACAAAATCACTTGCAATTACACAACCTTACCTTGATGACGCGAGGGGTTCTAAGACACCATTGCTTAAACCGGTCTTTACAAGGAGCAGTGGCAAAATTAAAAATCGTCACGTTAGCTACAAAACTCAACTGTTTCTCTATGGTAGGGGGATTACCGCCAACGTTTCGCCTTTATTTACATATCAAATAAATTATTATTTTTCACAAAAAGAAACGGGTAATCTAAAACCTTTTGTAAGCTTGAGACCCATAAGATGCAAAAGATCCGTTTCCTCCCTCGAACTTGCCAACACTACTTGGAATCATGAGTTTTTAGACCCACTAAAGGCAATAGCACAGCAAGATATTTATGTATCCTAATAACAAATGTATGAAAAAAGAAACACAAACAATCGGATTGACATAACTCCAATAAATAGGTTTAGTAGGTTTCACATTCTGGTTGTCTGCATTTTAAGTTGCCGTATGACATTTTATAACTTTTACCTTCTCCAAACAAAAGTGAGTTCCCCACCTTAAAAACAACCCACATCACATAAAATAAAACTCAAAAAAAATCAACATATAACCCTTATTAAAAGTGGTTGAAAACTTTATAGTGCTTTACATAGGAACGGCTGTTATAGGGTGTTTTTCTTTCAGTTCTCTGGGTATTTTGAATATGCTAATTTATCTATTTCTGTTTCAGTTAGTCCTTGATTTCTGAGTTGTCCGCAGTAAGTTGCTCTTAATCCAGCCAAGTCGTCAAAAGGATGTCTCTTTAAAATACTTTGATGTTCAGCATTTTCTTTTAGTCGCCAATTTTCATTAAGTTGTCCAAGCAGCTCTTCTTGCTTGTCAAACATAATTCGTCTGCAATCTTTGTCTTCAATTCTGTTATTCAGTTCATAGTCAGAAGCCATAGAAAAAGTCACACTGGCAAAAATCCAATAAAGTAAATCTTCTATTTTGTTCGTCATTTTCCGTTCATATTCTTGTCCACGTTCTGAGATGATGTAAAACATAAATCCCAAGTTGTCGATTTCAATGTAAGGATGAGCGTCCCAAGTTTGCTGTCCGTAGCTTGGCAGTAAATTTGTCGGTGCGTTGATTTTTATAGCCAACTCGTCAACTTTTTTCTTTATGTCGTCAAGCGAATATTTCGTCATTTTCTGGTTGTCTCTTGTTGTTTTCTGTCGTCTGTTAAAATGCCCTACAACGTTTTGCCTTTAGTTGTAAGTGGCGATTTCGAAGCACTTCACTGTCAACCAAGCAGAAACTTTGATAGAAGCACAAAGCTTGATTTAACCACTGAACCGCCACTTTTGGGTAGGTGCTGTTACCTGCTGGCATTTTCTCTCCCTTTATTGTCATTCGTTTATTGTTTTAAATTCTTCAACAAAGTCGTAACCAAGATTTCCTTTTCTTGTGCAAAGTTGAACTTGTTCGCCTTCATTTACTTTATCGTAAAATGTCCGACTAACATCAAATCGCTCTTCTGAGTTCTTGGCTAATTTTAAAAACAGCCAAGAGGATTTATTGCGTTTTCCGCCTGTACTTTTTCTAACAATCTCGTATGCCTTACAATTTTCTTTATTTTCTGCATAATTATGATTGATAAAACTTGTCATAGCCGGTGTAAATAAAAAAAAACCTATAAATAGTCCAAAGTGAACCGAATAGCGTCCGCTACTTTCGTAATAAACAGAAGGTTTTGTCAATTTAAGGATTATG
>JAUXNR010000494.1 GCA_030682755.1 Flavobacterium sp. | reverse complement strand
TTTCGCTAAAAATAAAAACAGAATTTATAGTTGTGAAATCGGAAACTAATAAATATCTTCTTTCAGATTTTTATGATTTTGGTTTTGGTTTCGAAAAAGAAAATGATTTCATACGATTTGCAGACTACGTAAACATCGGTTTTGAACCTGAAACAAGTGGAATGTATTTGTCTAACAAAAGTAAAGATTCTGTAAAATCAAAGTTTGATATCAAAAAAATACCTGAAAAATGGCAAGCATATTTTCTAAAAAAACCTATTTCAGCTAAAATAAAAAACTTCAAAAAAATAACTGACCCAAATGACAAAGAATACTTTTGGTGGAAAATAGAATTAGACAAAGGAAAGAATGACGGAATGAATGAACGCTTGTCAATGTCGTCACAAGATCATATGCTTTTTTTTGAAATAGACTCCGTATTGAGTACTAGTAGTTTTGTAAAGTATCATATGCCTGATTTTAAACCTGAAAAGTATCCCATTGGAACAGAAGTTAGAACGAAATGGGAATAAAAACGTTTGCTAATCGAGAAGGCTACCTTGCCAAAAACTGACAGAGAGAACTTATCACACCAACGAGCATAGGATAATTGCCTAGTTTTGTTACCCCTGAACTAAAGAAAGCAAAATCAGGACGTTTATCGTTATTTGGTTTTCAGTTGAGAGTTGGGTTGTTGTGAAGTTATAGAATTTCTTGAGCTAAGTACTTACTTAATTTTCTTCAAACATTCAAAAAGAAATTTTATATTTGGTTACAGAACTCCATTAGTGCTAGAGTAATCATAGCATTCATCCAGATGGTTTTCTAAAAGACGAACCGCTATGAGAAATGACATCTTAAAAAACAGACAACACGACCCGAGGATTAGGTATCGGGGAGAAAATGCATCACGACTTGACAATTTGACGGATGCTGTTTTTGGTATTGCGATAACGCTACTGATTTTTAATCTTGCCAATCCTAATTCTTTTGCCGACTTATTGACTTTTACCAAAACGTTGCCTGCCTTTTTAATTAGTATTTCTTTTATTGTTTTGATTTGGAATGAGCATTTGACTTTTTCGGAAATTTATACTTTGAACGATACCAGACTAACTATATTGAACACCTTATTTATCGCATTGGTTATCTTTTATGTTTATCCGTTGCGGTTTTTGACTTTGTTTCTTACGAACTTCTTTTTTGATACGGATATTGAGGTCAACATTGAAGGTCATCAGGTTCCTTATTTGATGATTTATTATGGGTTTGTGGCTTTTGCTCTTTATTTTGTTCTTTATCTTTTCTACCAAAGAGTGGCGAAAATGAAAACGGAATTGCAGTTTAATACGTTTGAAGAGTTTCATACGAAAAGCCAAAAAAGCCGACTTCTGATTATGTTTTCTGTACCCCTACTTTCTATAATTCTTACGTTAGTTGTCAATGAGTTTTCTTTTATTTGGGCCTCTGTAGTGGGTGGTGTTACTTATTTTCTTTATACTCCTTTGATTGTATTGTGGCATAAGAAACACGAGAAGCAATCAAAAGCGTTTGATGGTGTTTAAGATATGGAAGTTGTTTATAAGGAAATGATGCTAATGAATATCAGGAAAGTCATTTGTTCAATCAATTTTTTATTTATATTTGATATGGTAAGTAAATGATTAGCAACACTATCCCCTAGTGAATTTTGCTAAACACTACCTTTTTCATCACTCATTAAAGTAAATTCCAGACCATGAACTTTGATTGGACAGACTTAAAATCAATATTAGTAAGTGTTGCCGGCAGCATCCTATTTGCTGTTGTGGTTTATGTTTTTTATGGGTATTGGAAAGAGAGAACCGACAAACAAAAAGAGCAAAAAAAGCTAGCCGAAGAAGCAGCAACGAAAAAAAGCCAAGAGGATTTTGAATTTGAAAAAATCCGTCAACAACTCCAAGAAGCAGAAAAACTGTACAACAATGGCTTATTTGATCAATCCTTGCAACGGTGTAAAACCATTTTAAATACCACCAACGTTCAAAAACATCCGGGCTTGTATTGGTGCACCAAAATGAAAGAAGGAGAATCTTATTTTGAGTTGCGAATTGTTGACAAGTATGAAGAAAATTGTCTGCACTCCATTGACTCTTTTTTAGCATGCATTGAGTCTTCAAAGCTATTACATGATGATCTTGCTGAAGGTCTAACCTATTTGAGTTTAGGGAAATCCCTTGCTGCAATGAGTTCTATTAGGTCAAAGGAGCAAAATCTTCAAAAGGCAATTGATTATTATAAACAATCCCTACAACTCTTTGAATCCTCTGATTCTGATGTTATGATTAGAG
>JAUXNR010000491.1 GCA_030682755.1 Flavobacterium sp. | reverse complement strand
TTCTAATCCAACAAAAGCATCATTTAAACGATAATCAATATCATTTCCAAATCCGTTTTCAGCAAAATCATTTACGTTTCCATTAGTTAACAATTGTCGTTCGGAAGTTTGTAATGCCGTTGTTCCAAAATTGTTACCAATGTTTGTATATAAGTGATTGAAATTATTCACAATCCAGTAATGTTTGAACAACACATCAACTGCGTTTGACCTTATCTTTTTCAATTGTGCGATTTGATAAGATTCATCATCTTCTATCGGAATTAAACCTGCTAAAAAAGGTTGATTAGTCAACCATTGATTTTGTGGTGTGTTCTTTTCAAGGGAATGATTCACCACAAAAGTTGTGGTGTGGTTTTTTGAAATGGACTTATGCCATTCTAAATATTGTTTTGTTGAAGCATTATCGGCTTGTCGCAAGGTTTCAAAAGTATTTTGATTAGCCGATGTTACAGAATTGAGTAACGAAAAAACATCGTTTGTGCTTGATTGAACATGTGCGTTATAATACCATTTTTCATCTTTGTTTGGTGTATAATCTAATTTTACATTTCCAAGACCAAGCATGGTTTTATTGTTTCCGTCTTGAATTCTTGTTTCAAGTGTTTCAGTTTGCAGGTATTCTAAAGCAGTTTCATTTCTGGTAGCAGTAAACAACTTAGAAAATAAGGCAAAGCCGGAAACATCTAATTTTTTTGAAACTTCATGACTAAAATTTAAAGCGGCAAACTGCGATTTATTCTCTGTTACATCTTTATTTTCTGTAGCAAAAGAATAGAGATTGGTTAGTGATTTTCTGCCAGATATAAAACTACTAACACCACCTTGAAAACGCATTAAATCTTGGAAAGTAAACGTTTGCTTTCCAATGTTGTTGCTATCACCAATAAAACTCAAATTGGTTTTTGGTGCATAATAGAACAAAGCCGCATGAAGGAAATGATAGGAATCGTTTCCAATGCCGGCTTCCACATCCCCAAAAACAAACTTCTTTTTGTCTTCTTTGAGTTTGATATTCATGGCTAAATCTTCGGAATCAGAAACTTGTTTCAAGAAACCTACTTCATTAAAATTATCAATAATTTCTACTTTATCCACAGCATCCGCCGGTATGTTTTCAACCCCTAGTTTGGTTCCTCCTCCAAAAAATGATTTATTTTCTACCAAAAACTTAGTAACTCGTTTACCTTGAACTGTTACGCCTCCGTCTTTATCGACCTCAACACCGGGTAGTTTTTCAAGTTGCTCTTTGAGTTTTCGTTCGTTACCGGTTGTAAAAGCTTTGACGTCATAAACCAGTGTATCTTTTTTGATAACTATGGGTTCGTATTTGTGGTTGATGATTACTTCTTTTAAGGCAATACCTGTAGCTTTTAGTTTAAAGTGGTGCTCCTTTGGGCTTTCATTAGGTTCATAAATAAAAATTTCTTCTTGATAACCAAGATAAGAAACCTTAATTTCATACCGCACCTCTTTGTCTAACTCCAATTTGTATCTTCCTCTGTTGTCAGCAATAGAAAACTTAATTCCGCCATTTTCTTGTAGCGGTTTTGCTATAACATTGGCGTTTTCGAGGGGTTTGTTTAAAGTATCAGTAACAACGCCCGAGAAGGTTTGAGAGAATGAAAGCTGAATTGAAAAAAAAATAAAAAATAATATGATTTTTGGCATTACAAAGTATGTATATGTAAATACAATAAAAGTATGAATTCTGCTCTCTTTTTTAGATTTAGTCTGGGATAAAATCAGAAGAAAATTTGAGAATTTCTTCTGGGGTGTAAACTTTAGCCTTTCTGTAAAATGAAAAATCAATAGGCTCGATGTTTGTAAATTCAATTTTGTCTGCTCCAAAAACTACGTTCCTAATCTGTAATTCAAGAATCAAACCCGGAAGATTCCCATAACCATTTGGACCATGCTGATAAGGCAGTTCTGGACAAAACCAAGCTACCACAGGATGATTAAAAACTTTATCTCCAGATTCTACCTTATTGATGTTTGTGGCTTTGTAACACAAATAACCATCTATATTTTTGGTATCTTGATGTATAATCCAGTTCTCTTTTTTTGCCCTCCTTTCAAAAATATTTTTACCTAAATAAGTAACATTAGTGTAAATAGAATCATTGATACAAAAAATTGAGCCTGTACTTCCGGTAAAACCCAGCATGATCCTGTCATTAGGATTGTTTTTATCAAACTGATTATCTGTTGTTGAAAAAAAATAACTGCCGTTTTGGTCTACTTTTAAAATAAATTTAATTTTCCAACTGTTTTTTAAACTGTATTCAAAATAAGATCTCAACTGAGCATGATCTTTAAACATGTCCTCTTCATTTTCTATAGCAACTTTATAAGTTACTTGTATAGTAGAACTTTGAGAGAAAGAAATGTGAAGAAATAATAGTAAAAAAATTCTAAGCATTATATTAATTTGTATAATTCTGTTTGGCTTTATCTACAATTTTCTTTAAATCATTTTCGCTGATATCTATACCTTTTGGCTTTTGAATACTTTTTATATCCTCTTCGGAGAGTGTAAAATCAATTTTTTCACAATAAATTTTATATATCTTAAAATCATACTCCATAACAAATTCAGATATAATTAACTATCAAAAGGAAGATTTAAATAAACATCCTTTTTATTATATTCATTTAAGAATTAAAAAAAGCAAAAATAAATGTATGGGATGCATTTATTTTTTAATTGTTGCTTTATAATTGTCAACTCTTTTTTCAATTTTATTTTTATATTCCTCAATAGACAACAATTCTTTTGTTGATATTAGTTCACTATTACACTTTAAATCTTCATTAAGTTTAACTGACACAGCTAAATACGATATTCTAGCATCTTTTAATTCTAATATCAAGCCCGGTAAATTATAAAATTGTTTGGGTCCTCCTTGAATAGGTATGGTTGGCGTAAACCAAGCTACAACATCAAACGATCTGTCTGAATATTTTGTTTTTTCTACTCTTTTTGTTATTGCTTTATAACACAAAAAATCATCAATATATTTAGACTCATTTGTTATTTGCCAATTGTCTATTGGAATAAACTCTACGCGAAACTCTTCATTTTGAAAACGTCTCAAACATTCAAATCTTTTTAAATTAAAATCAAAATAATATTCAGTATCATCAACCAAAGTTCTAGCAATTTTATCTGAACTATTATTTATAGATAAAGCTTCTACTTGAAAAAACTTTGATTTATTATTACAAATATGTAATTCAAATTCAATATTTGGTATTATTTTTTCAACTTCATCAAAAAGTGAAACAATAGATGGATTCTGTGACTTCTCTGATTTAGTCATTAAAGGCTCATCATTTGAAATTTTATAGGTAACAATCAGAGAATTAGTTTGTGAAAAAACCGATGAATAAGTAAAGAAAATTAAAAAATATTTTTTCATAACATCAAATAGCCCGACTTTTATAATCGGGCATTTTTATAATTAATTCTGTTGATTTTGAATACACTCATCGTAGAACAACACTTGTGCTCTATTCGCTACTTCTCTAGAAACTCCTAGAACGTTAGTCAAATAATCTTGAAGAATTTCTGCACTTTCACAACAATCTGTCTGAATTACAAAATTCAATTTGAAACTCGACTCTTCAATAATAGTGTTCGCAGAAGCAATACTTCCGCTTACTAAAAACAAAAGGAATATAATCTTCTTCATTTTTTTATTGTAGCTGAATTAAACAATCTATTGTAACCATGATAGAAATATCTGCTGCAACTTCATCAGAAGCACCAAAAGCTGATGCCGCATTGTACGCATCTCTGCCTCTTTCCCCACATTCTCCTACAATATCTGTAACTGGATACTCTTCAATCTCAATAGTATTTGCCATTGAACTCATTGAAAACGCCATCACTGCGACGGCACTAAAAATAAATTTTTTCATAAAAATAAAAGTTAAAAGTTAATAAGTACAATATTAACATGTTAAAGTTTTTATTCCTAGTTATAATATAACTAAACTAGTTATATTCTGACTAAAATTCATTTTACAACTTGTCAGTAATTTCTTTTTTATCTATTTTTGAAAATCCAAAAAAATTTACCTATTGATTTTAAACATTACTTATTTGTTTTAAACAAATTACTACTATGCTACAAAAAATTTTAGTGAAAATTAGGAAAATTAGAAATGAAAACTCATTGTCTCAAGAGTTTATGGCTAACGAATTAGGAATTTCTCAAAGTCAATACGGAAAGATAGAAAATGGAAAAGTAACCTTAAGTTTTGAAAGATTGCAGAAGATTGCTACTGTATTAAAAGTAGATATCACGAACTTAACGAATGAATAAAAATTTAAGATACAAACCAATAAACATCATTAATAAATCCCTACTTACTCCTTCCACCGCAACGTCTCCATCAACGTTTGCACATCATCTTTGATATAACTCGCTGCCGGCATAATTGAATCAAAATTGGGCTTGGTATAGAAGTAAACCGAACCCGTCACAAAATGGTTAATACTGTCGGTTAAATAAAACTGCGTGTTCGTTGCCGCATTGCCTCCCACTTGATAAAACATACCATACACTTTATCTTTGGTGTTGATAAACGGCAACTCCACAATATCATCTGCTTTAATCACATGCTCATAAGTAAGTTTCTGAGCATCTCGCAACAAGGTTTCTAAATTGGAAGAAACAGGCATGTATGTCAAAAAAACAGAGGCTTTCATTCTTGGATAGGTAATCGTAATATTACAGTCTTGCTTTACTTTTACATTGGTATCCGTATTGTAATCAAAAACAAACGGACACGGACTGTCAAATCCCATGTAACTTGCTTCTTCATAATCCAATCGCAAATGAGCAAAAGGCTTTGGCATTGTATCATCTTTACAACTACCAAGCAACACTAATCCCAACAGAAATAACACAATTCTTTTATGCATCTAAAGTAACTTTGATTTGTTTCACTCTTTTTTTGTCAACGGCTTCAATGGTAAACACCACATTTTGAAAAGCAATCTTTTGACCCTTTTTGGGAAAACTTCCGATGATTTCTAAAATGAATCCCGCCAAAGTTTCGGCTTCACCTTTGTTGGCTTCAAAAACTTCATCGTCAACATCAACAATCCGGTAGAAATCCTTTAAATTAATCTTTCCTTCAAAAAGAAAGTTCCTGTCATCTATTTGTGAATAATTGATGTTCTCATCATCAAATTCATCACTGATATCGCCCACAATTTCTTCAATAATATCCTCAAGCGTGACCACACCCGAAGTGCCGCCATATTCATCAACTACAACTGCCAAATGACTCTTTTTGGTTTGAAAATCTTTCAACAAATCATCCAATTTCTTGTTTTCAGGCACAAAAAACGGTTCACGCAACAAACTTTTCCAATCAAATGTTGGGTTGTCAATATGAGGAATTAAATCTTTAACATACAAAACGCCTTCAATCTGATCAATATTGTCTCGATATACCGGAATTCGAGAAAATCCCCTGCTTACAATCTTTGGCATTATGGCTTCAAACGTTTCGTCATCTTCCAACGCAAAAACATCAATTCTGGGACTCATAACCTGACTTGCATCGGTATTGCCAAACGAAACAATTCCTTCCAGAATCTTTTGTTCTTCATCTGAAGTTTCCTCAGAAGAAGTGAGCTCCAATGCCTGTGAAAGTTGGTTTACGGATAAGTTTGATTTTTGCCTACCTAATTTTTGTTCCAAATAAATTGTAATCGCCCGCATCGGCATATTGAGTGGCGTTAAAATAATATTGAAAAAAGTCAGCGGTTTTGCAATGAGTTTTGCAAACTTCACATTGTTGCGGTTTGCATAAATCTTAGGCAGAACCTCACCAAACAATAAGATTAAAAAAGTAACCACTCCCACTTCAACAATCCATTTGATGGCTTCTGAATGAATACTTCCAAAAAGACTGTTTTTGATGAACGAGAAAACAATAACAATAGCAATATTGATAAAATTATTGACAATCAATATGGTTGCCAATAGTTTTTTAGGCCTTTCGAGCAATAAGGATATTGTCTGGTCTTTACCACCGGATTCTTCAGAAATCTCATCAATATCTTTTTGAGAAAGCGAAAAAAGGGCTACTTCTGCTCCTGAAATTAAAGCGGAACAAGCAAGCAAAACAAGAATACCAAGCAATCCGAAGAGTAAACTTGTATCTAAAACTTCTAAAATACCGGAAGGTTCTGGGTCCAAATAGTGGTAAATTGGTTAAACATATTTAAAACGGCATCCCATCATCAGATTGGCTGTCATTTTGTTGGTCAAAACTACTGCTTTTTATTGAATCAGGCACACCTGATGCATTCTTGTTTAATTCTGTATCTTTTTTAGTAGTCAAAAAGGTAAATTCTGTTACTTGGATTTCAGTCGTATATTTAGTCACGCCTTCCTCACTTTGCCATTGGCGAGATTTTATCCTGCCTTCCACATATATTTTGTCTCCTTTTGATAAATATTTCTCGCATATTTCAGCGGCTTTATTTCTAACAACAAGATTGTGCCATTCTGTTGACGTAATCTTTTCGTTAGTTGTTTTATTGATATAAATTTCATTTGTAGCCAATGGAAATCTTCCAATGCAGTTACCTCCGTCGAAATAGTGCATTTTTACATCATCGCCAAGATGACCAATAAGCATCACTTTGTTTAAAGTACCATTCATAATTTTAATTTGTTTTGGATTGTATAAAAATACAAATTTAAATACGGATTAAAAATACTTTTCAAGAAAATTATGTATTACGATTGGAAAAGGCAGTTTTTTGACATCCGAAATCGTTCTTCCGTTTTCTAATTTTCCCGAAACTTTCAAATGCCAAAATCGAATTTCAAGATGTTGGTGAGACAACTTGTGCACCACACTTTTGTCTTCAAAAGCAACTACAGATTGGATGGTATCTGAAATTGGATTCTTCATTTTCAGTTCGTTAATCAATTGCTCTTCTGTTAAATTATCTTCTGATTCCAATAGCGGAAATTCAAATAAATTAAACCAAATCCCTTTCGTGGTTCTTTGTGTTACCAAACAAAGTCCGTTATCATCCTGAACTACCAAATAATTAAAAAAGCGTTTGGTTACTTTGGTCTTTTTTAATTTCACGGGAAGCAAATGAACTTTATTTTTTTGAACAGCAGCACAACTGTTGTTAAAAACACAAACGGAGCAATCAGGACTTTTTGGAACACATTGTATGGCTCCAAACTCCATAATGGCTTGGTTAAAAAGTGCCGGCTGTTTTGTGTCCAACACCTCAGCCGCTAAATTTGTAAACTCATTTTTTGCTTGAGAAGAAGAAATATCAGTGTCAACATCAAAATATCGAGCCAAAACCCGATATACATTTCCATCCACCACGGGAACGGCTTCATTATAAGCAAAAGAAGCAATAGCAGCGGCGGTATAAGAACCCACACCTTTTAAATGGAGCAATTCTTTATACGATTTCGGAAAATCACCCGAGTGTTCAAAAGCAATAATTTTTGAAGTGTGATGTAAATTTCTGGCTCTTGAATAATAACCCAGTCCTTGCCAAAGTTTTAAAACCTCTTCTTCGGGAGCATTTGCCAAATCAAAAACGGTTGGAAAACGAGAAATAAAAGCCTCAAAATAAGGCAAACCTTGAGCCACTCGCGTTTGTTGTAATATGATTTCAGACAACCAAATTGCATAGGCATTTTGCGTATTTCGCCAAGGAAGTTCCCGCTTATTTTGTAAATACCATTGAATTAAGTGTTTAGAAAAACCCATAGTTTTAAATTGGTTCACAAAAGTATATGATTATGTAATTAAATTTTAATCAATTATGCTTGAATTATTGTTTTTTTAATTCATATATTTGCACTCTCAAAATTTTACACATAATAATATAAAAAGAATTAAAATGACGAAAGCAGATATCGTAGCAAAGATTTCAGAGAAATTAGGCCTTGAGAAAGGTGACGTTCAAGCCACTGTTGAATCTTTTATGGAAGAGGTAAAGAACTCATTAGAAACAGGTGACAATGTTTATTTAAGAGGTTTTGGAAGCTTTATTGTTAAGACAAGAGCAGAAAAAACAGGAAGAAACATTTCAAAAAACACAACAATTAAAATTCCAGCTCACAACATTCCGGCTTTCAAACCTGCAAAAGTTTTTGTAGAAGGTGTAAAAGCAAACACTGAAGTAGCTGTATAACTCATTTATTAATACCAAAAAAATCACACCATGCCAAGTGGAAAAAAGAGAAAAAGACATAAAGTAGCTACTCACAAACGTAAAAAACGTGCGAGAGCTAACCGTCACAAAAAGAAAAAGTAGTGTAAAACTACTTTTTTCTTTTACAAGAAGTTCTTTGAAATGAAACAGTAAAACAATAGCTGTTTCACCGGGTACAAAACTACCTGTTTAAAATATTGTTTAATCCATCCTGACCTAAGGTTGATTGGTTGACAGTTGATAGTTGATGGTTTTACACCGACAACAGACAACAGACAACCGACAACTAAATTGTTCGGATAAAAATTTACAACGTGAATAAAGAATTGATCATCAGGTCAGGTTCTGATGCTGTAGATTTTGCCTTATTAAAAGATGGAAAACTAATCGAATTACACAAAGAAGAAGAGCAAAAGAGCGGGTTTCAGGTGGGCGATATTTTTATTGCTAAAATCCGAAAACCGGTTCCGGGACTCAACGCGGCATTTGTGCATTTAGGCTTTGAAAAAGATGCCTTTTTACACTACCACGATTTGGGCCCTAACTTAGCTTCGATGTTGAAATTCACCAAACTTGTAAGCACAGGTAAATTAAAAGATTTCTCCCTTAAAAACTTTCAGTTTGAAAAGGAAATTGACAAAGACGGCACCATCACTGATGTATTGAGTGCCAACCAATCAGTTTTAGTACAAATCGTTAAAGAACCTATATCTACAAAAGGTCCAAGAATAAGCTCAGAGCTTTCTTTGGCCGGAAGGTATATTGTTCTGGTTCCTTTTTCAGATCGTGTTTCTGTTTCACAAAAAATAGAATCCAAACAAGAAAAAGACAGACTAAAGAAATTAGTACAATCCATCAAACCAAAAGGATTCGGTGTTATTGTCCGTACAGTAGCAGAAGGCAAAAAAATAGCCGACCTAGACAAAGACATGCAAAATCTGCTAAGCAGATGGAATGGCATGTGTAAAAAATTACCAACAGCCCATCATCCTTCCAAAATATTGAGCGAACTCAATCGAACTTCCTCAATTTTAAGAGATGTATTCAATGATTCCTTTTCCGGAATTCATATTGACGATGAAGAGTTGTTTGAACAAACAAAAGAATCATTGGAAGAAATTGCTCCTGATAAAGTCTCCATTGTGAAACTCTATCAATCAAGAGAAACTCCGATTTTTGAAAAGTACCATATCGAAAGACAAATTAAAACCTCTTTCGGAAAAACAGTTTCAATGAGCAAAGGTGCTTATTTGATAATTGAACATACTGAAGCACTTCATGTTATTGATGTGAACAGTGGAAACAGATCAAACAAAGCCCAAAATCAAGAAGACACTGCTCTTGAAGTAAACATGATTGCCGCTGCAGAAGTAGCAAGACAGTTGCGTTTGAGAGATATGGGTGGTATTATTGTTGTTGATTTTATCGATATGCAAAATCCTGAAAATCGAAGAATTCTATTTGACTTCTTACGAGAAGAAATGAGCGATGACAAAGCCAAACACAAAATCTTACCGCCTAGTAAATTTGGATTAATTCAAATTACCAGACAACGCGTAAGACCTGAAGTCAACATTAAAACCAGAGAAGAAGACCCGAATAACGGTTTTGGAGAAATTGATGCTCCTATTCAAGTTATCGATAAGATTTCTTTGGAAGTTGAACGATTAAAAGCCCATAAAAAAATAGTGTTAAACGCACATCCTTTTGTGGCAGCATACCTAACCAAAGGTTTTCCATCATTACGTTCAAAATGGTTTTTTGAACATAAGAAATGGGTGAAAATCATACCTCGTGATGCTTACACGTTTTTAGAATATCATTTCTATGATCAAAATGGAAATGCTATTAAAGAATAAAAATCAACGCTTGTCTTGAAAAAGATGAGCGTTTTTTTTTGAGGTTATTCTACCACAAACTCCACTTTCCGCTTAATTTCAACTCCATTTTCATCCGTTACCGTAATTAAATGAATGCCTGAAGTTGTTTTTATAGGCATTTCATGAAACGTCTGAGTCATTCCTATATATTGATTATCAACATACCAATACAATTTTATTGCGGGTTGTGAATGAGCCACTTTCAAAATCACAGGTTGCAGTTCGCTGTTAAAATTTTTAGTCAAATAAATTTTACTATTGGATTTTGGATAAATAAAATCCATTGACCCCGAAGTAATCGCACTACAATCCTCGCGAAAAGGAGGTAAAACGGAGTAATCAATATTTTTTGATTTATAATACCATTCCATCACCGGGGGTAATACAAACCAAGACTTGGTAACCATGTTTTCTGTGGCTTCACAATTTGCATGAACACGAAAGGTTTCTGTGGCATCCAAATGAATTGATTTGTGATACGGACAAATTTTGGTTTGTTTTCCAGAAAGCGGAATCCATTGTTTAACTGTTGTACATAATTCAGAAGCTAAATGACCACTTTTTTCACAAACGTCCACTTGCTCAATGGCATTCAATGGTTTTTCAAACCAAGGTGTTTTGGGTAGTATTCTAAACACATCAAACAAAATTGGTGCAGCACTACTCACGCCGGTTAAGGAAGGCCGCCCTTCACCTGTTGCATTTCCCACCCAAACACCTACCACATATTTCGAACTCGTGCCAATTGCCCATGCATCGCGATTGCCAAAACTCGTACCTGTTTTCCATGCAATGGGCAACGACGAATCATAAAACCGCCAAGCTTCATCACCTTCAGGACGGTTGACTTCTTTCATCGCTTGATAAGTCAAATAAACAGCTCCGGCTCCCACAATATTTTTCTGAAAAGATGTATTTCCAAAATCAATGGTTTTGTTTTGAAAATAATTCAAATTGGAAAATTCATTTTTACGATATGAACTTTGATTATCAGTATACTGATTCAATGTGCCTGTTAATCCGGCATAGGTTCTGCA
>JAUXNR010000485.1 GCA_030682755.1 Flavobacterium sp. | reverse complement strand
TTCTAATTAAATCGATAATTCAAACTCATCCCGCCGTAATAATTTCGAGGATTTCCCGGATAAAAATACCTTGGAGCCACATTCCCAAAACCAACAGCATTAGGCAAAATACTCGCGGCATATTTTTCATCTAAACTATTTTGAATGCCAAATTGAAGGTTTGTTTTGAGATTTTTCCAAATCGAAAAAGCATAATTTGTGTTGATATCTAACAATTGATACGGTTGAGTGGAAAGCGAATTGCCATCATTCAAAAACATTTTGCCAACTGTTCGATAGGATGTTGAAATAGTGAATGACTTTGCCGTAAAATCCAAACCAAAATTCCATTGAAATTCGGGAACACTAGGCAATTGATTTCCTGAAAAATCATTATCATTGTCGATAAAATCAATAAATTCAAAATGATTCAAACTTCCTGAAATAGAAGCGTTCAATTGAGCTTTTTCAGTTGAAATTAATTTGCCATTAATCAAAAATTCAATGCCTTGATGAAGACTTTCTCCGGCATTTATCCCAACATATTGATCTTCGGCAACTCGTCTGGCAACCAATAAGTTTTGAATTGTCGTGATATAAAGATTCACTTCCGTATAAATTTTATTCTTCAAAAAGTTTCCTTTAAATCCAATTTCATAATTGACACCGATTTCCGGCAGAATGTCTGGATTCAATTGACCTTCCGGTGTTAAAGTCTCGGCTACTGTGGGATGCGAAAATCCTTTACTAACTGAAAAATAGAGATTTTTTCCTTTCAAAAATTCATACGATAAACCAATTCTTGGCGACAAAATGACATCAAACGAATAGTTTTCTTTTGTATTTTCATCTGACTGAAATTCGTCTTTTTGCGTATAATTTGTTTGATTGAATGCGAGTCCTGATTCTAAATTTAACTTACTTGACAATTGCATTTCCATCTGCCAAAAAAAGTTGACATAATTTCGGTTCTGACTCGCATCACTAAATTTATCTCCTTGAATACTTCCTTGACCGGGTTGGGTTTGGTATAAATTTTCATTTAAAGAAAAAGTATATTTTTCACGCAATAATTCGGTTCCCAAACTCATTTTTGTTGGTAAGGATAATATTTTATCTGAATAATTTAATTTACTTCGCACACCAAAATTCACAATGTTATCTTCTAAAATATCAAAAGGTCTCGGTTCATAAGCTTCTTTAAAGTTAGAAAATACAGTTGAATTCCAATTCCATTTTTCTGAAAATGTATAGTCATAACCAATTCCAAGAAGCAATTTGTCATAGGATTCAAAACCTTGTGCCGCAGCCCAATTGGCAGCCGCAATTTCGGGAGAATTATCAAAATCAGTTTGGTTTATCGAACTCGGAATAAACGCTTTCAATCGAGTAGCAATTCCAATAAAATTTAATTTTCCTTTTTCCGAAAGTTGATGTTTTCCAAATAAATTAATCGATTGTCTGTCATAACTGCTGTTAGCTCTAAAACCTTCGCTTTGCAAATTGCTGTAATTGGCATATAAATTTGTTTTGGAGTTCGTCATTTGACCTGAAAATGAGTTTTTTACCAAACCAAAACTACCAACTGTTGTCGCCGATTTAACAAATGAATTTTCTTCCGAAGATTGGTTTCCAAACAAATTAATCACACCACCCAAACCTGCACCAAAACTACTGGAATTTGGACCTTTGATGATTTCAATTTTATTCAAAACACTCAAATCAATGTCTTCCAAAGTGGTTTCGCCTTCTCCTGTTGAAAGCGGAATTTCTTCAAAATATGCTTTCACTCGGTTGGTGCTAAATTGCGAACGAGCTCCAATGCCGCGAATGGTAATTCGGTTCGTATTCAACGTGCCTTGCTGCATATAAACGCCTGCAGTTTTGTTTAGAAGCGGAGTCAAAATCACACCATCGGTTTGACTGATTTCCTTGGCAGAAATCAAACCTACTGATGAAGCCGTTTTTTGCAACGTATTTTGAATCGGTGAACCAATCAAAATCACTTCCGATAGAGCAGTAGTATCTTTCGTAGTTTGTGTTTTTCCCTCTAAAATCATCAGAAAAAGAAACCCGAAAAGTAGAATTGAAGTTAATTGTTTTTGCAAGGAATACTTTTTACGGTTAAAATTAGGGTTTTCTTTTCACTACACAAAAGATGTTGTCGTCCTTAACTTTTTCTTTTCATTTTATCACACCAAATGATGTACTTTTGCGGTCGAAAATAAAAAGTATGACACTTCAAACCTACACCAAAGAATTTAGCTATAACATGCGGTTGGCTTATCCCATCATCATTGGAATGTTGGGTCACACAGTCGTGGGTATTGTAGATAATGCGATGGTAGGGCAACTTGGTCCAAAAGAGTTGGCGGCAGTTTCACTTGGAAATAGTTTTATTTTTATTGCGATGTCGTTGGGAATTGGTTTTTCAACCGCCATTACGCCAATTGTAGCTGAAGCTGATGGAGAAAATTCGATAGAAAAGGGGAGAAGTGCTTTTCATAACGGTTTGTTTTTGTGTACATTATTGGGTGTGATTTTATTTTT
>JAUXNR010000484.1 GCA_030682755.1 Flavobacterium sp. | reverse complement strand
CTCTAATTCCTGAAAAAATTTCTTGAGAAAAGCTGGAGAGATTTGAAAGGTTTTCTTGAAAAAGTGTACTTCTCTTATTGATTTCGGAGCTTAATTTGAAAATGCAATAGGAGAGAAGCGGTAGCGGTAATAAGGTATATAATGTTAATTTAGGTGAAACATTATACATATATATGATTACGATTCCGAAACGGATGATGGTGTTTATGGTATACATAACGGCAGGACCTACATACATTCTAACTTTGCCGACATCTTCAGAGATACGGTTCATTAAATCTCCGGTTCGGTTTCTTTTGTAAAAGTTTTGAGATAATTTTTCATAATGTTGAAAAACCTCATTTTTTAAATCAAATTCAACATAACGCGACATTACAATAAGTGTTTGACGCATTAAGAAAGTCAGAAACCCAGCAATTAAGGTGGCCAAAATAATTAAGGATAACGAAATGAATAATTCATTTTTTACAACACTTAAATCACCGGTGGGGTTTGATGTATATTCTTCGATGATTTTTAGCGAACGACTGATAAGTTTTGGCGTAAAAAGCGAAAATATTTGTGCTACAATGGTGATTAAAATACCCAATAAAAATCGGTATTTATATTTGACGAAATATTTGTTTAAATAGCTAAGTTCTTTCATTAATTTAATGTAAATGGCATTTTTTTTAGTCTAATACTGTTAAAAATATACTTTTTATGTTATTATACAATTAACGTATATAGCCTCAAGTTATTAACATATTGCTAAAATAATACATCTAAATTGTATTATCTTAATTTTAATTCTATTTTTGTATAGACTTATTGATAAAGTCGCAATTTTTCAACATAAATTTTTTACTATGATAGCAGAAGTAGTTTCACAAAAAGAACTTCAAAAAATGGACCCTGTTTTTGGTCAGGTTTCTTTTGACAATCATGAGCAAATTGTATTTTGTCATGACAAAGATACTGGATTGAAAGCAATTATTGGTATTCATAACACAGTTTTAGGACCTGCATTGGGAGGTACGAGAATGTGGAATTATACGAATGAGTGGGAAGCATTGAATGATGTTTTGCGTTTGTCAAGAGGAATGACATTTAAGTCGGCAGTTGCCGGATTAAATTTAGGAGGCGGAAAAGCGGTGATAATTGGCGATGCAAAAACTCAAAAAACACCTGAGTTGATGCGAAAATTTGGTGAGTTTGTACATTCTTTAAGCGGAAAATATATTACAGCAGAAGATGTGGGTATGAAAACCGAAGATATGGACACTGTTAATGATGTAACGCCTTATGTAACAGGTATTTCAGAATCAAGAGGAGGTTCAGGAAATCCTTCTCCTGTAACGGCTTATGGTGTTTATATGGGAATGAAAGCAGCCGCAAAATTCAAATACGGTTCAGACAGTTTACGAGGTAAGAAAGTTTTGGTGCAAGGCATTGGACATGTTGGTGAAACTTTAGTTGACTTTTTAGTTAAAGAAGGAGCAGAAGTAATCATTGCAGACATCAATCAAGAACGTTTGAATGAAGTGAGTGCTCAATATGGTGCAACCATTTATACCGGAAATGATTTATATACTGCTGAAGTAGATATTTATGCACCTTGTGCACTTGGAGCAACAATCAATGACAATTCTGTTTATAAAATCACTGCAGATATTATTGCCGGAGCGGCTAATAATCAGTTGGCAGATGAGAATGTTCACGGAAAAATTCTTCAAGAGAGAGGTATTTTATATGCTCCGGATTTCTTAATTAATGCGGGAGGTATTATTAATGTATATGCTGAAATTGAAAAATATGACAAAGCAGAAGCATTACGCAGAACAGAAAACATTTATAACACTTCGTTAGAGATTTTTGATTATGCTTTAAAGAATAATGTTACTACACATGCTGCAGCTCTGTTAGTTGCACAAAACAGAATTAACCAACGTAAAAAAGAACTTGCTAAATAGTTTTTTTACGACATAATATTCTTATTTTTGTGACGCCTTTTTCGAGAGGCGTCACTAATTTTAAAAAAGTTCTTAAAGGTGTTAAACAGAAGACATATTCGGGTAAAAGTTTTGCAAACTATATATGCTATGCATCAAAGTGGTTCGGATGATTTAGAAAAAACCGAAAAGTTTTTGATTGCAAGTATGGAAAATCTCCAAGATTTATATTTGTTAATGATCTCAACTTTGATTGAAATCAGAAATAAAGAACAGGAATATCTTGACATTTCCAGTAAAAAACACTTGGTTACACCAGAAGAAAGAGATCCGAACAGAAAGTTTGTGGATAATTTAGTTTTGAACTTTCTTTCAGAAAACAATTCCATTTCCATTGCTTTAGAAAAACGAAAAATCAACAACTGGAAACAGAATGATGATTATATTCTTTTGTTGTTGGAAAGTGCCAAAAACAGTGTGGTTTATAAAACCTATATGGCTAATCGAATCAATACGTTTGAAGAAGATAAGCGTTTTGTCATGGATTTATTTTCGGAAGTTATTGCACCCAACGAAAAGCTATATGATTATCTGGAAGATTACAGATTAACGTGGGTTGACGATATTCCTTTGGTGAATACTACTATTTTAAAACAATTAAAGACTATTGATATTTCTAAAGAAAAATCATTTATTGTTCCGCCTTTATTTAAAGATGAAGAAGATGCAGATTATGCGAAACAATTGTATCGCAAAACGGTTTTAAAAGAATATGAATTGGCAAAAGAATATATAGACAGAACACCCAATTGGGATCCGGACAGAATTTCTGAGGTGGATACCATTATGTTGAAAATGGCAATATGTGAGTTTTTACATTTCCCGTCTATTCCCATAAAAGTAACCATTAATGAATATTTAGAAATAGCCAAAGAATATGCAACTCCAAAAAGCAGTTTGTTTATTAACGGTATTTTAGATAATTTAGTCAAAGAATTCCAACGCACTAATAAATTAACCAAATCCGGAA
>JAUXNR010000483.1 GCA_030682755.1 Flavobacterium sp. | reverse complement strand
AAAACATTAGAAATTATGGGAGCATTTAGTAAAAGAACAAACAAAAAATTCAGTTATACGCCTCGCTATTATCAAAGTGATAGTGAAGGAAGTCCTTTTCGTATAGAACCAAAGTTTGATAAATTTAGGAAAACTGTTGGTGATCAAGGCGGTTTAAAATCAAAGTTTATCACTGCTTATGATGATTTTAAAAACAATTCTGATTCCAAAACAAACAGAACAATTTTAATTATTATTACCCTATTGCTTCTCATTTTTTTATTCATAATTGATTTTGATTTGTCTTTATTCACTCGCAGATAATGTCTAGTATCATTCAATTGCTTCCAGACCATGTTGCAAATCAAATTGCTGCCGGCGAAGTGGTGCAACGCCCTGCTTCTGTTGTAAAGGAGTTGTTGGAGAATGCTGTTGATGCAAAAGCGTCACACATTAAGTTAGTGGTAAAAGATGCAGGTAAATCCTTAATTCAAGTCATTGATAATGGAGTAGGAATGAGCGTTACCGATGCTCGACTTTGTTTTGAACGTCATGCTACTTCAAAAATTCGTCATGCAGAAGATTTATTTGCCATTCATACAAAAGGTTTCAGAGGTGAAGCTTTGGCATCCATTGCGGCAATTGCTCATGTTGAGTTAAAAACCAAACAAGAAACAGATGAATTGGGAACTCATATCATAATTGAGGGAACAAAAGTCAATTCTCAAGATCCTGCGGTTTTACCAAAAGGAACTTCTTTTTCAGTCAAAAATTTATTTTATAATATTCCGGCTCGCAGAAATTTTTTAAAATCTGAGACAGTGGAATTCCGTCATATCGTTGATGAATTTCAACGCGTGGTTATGGCCCATCCAAACATTCATTTTTCTTTGATTCACAACGGAAGTGAATTGTATAATTTACCTTCTTCCAATTTAAGACAACGAATTGTTGGTGTTTTTTCAGGTAAAACCAATGAAAAATTAGTGCCAATTAGCGAAGAAACGGAATTGGTAACCGTTCAAGGTTTTGTATCAAAACCAGAGTATGCCAAAAAAAACAGAGGCGAACAATTCTTTTTTGTAAACGATCGGTTTATTAAAAGCGGCTATTTGCATCATGCAGTTATGGCTGCTTATGAAGGATTATTAAAAGATGGTATGCAACCGGCATATTTTATTTATTTGTCGGTGCCTCCAAATACAATAGATATTAATATCCATCCAACAAAAACAGAAATTAAGTTTGACGATGAACATGCTTTATATGCCATTTTAAGATCCACAGTAAAGCATAGTTTGGGATTATTTAATGTTGCTCCGGCTTTGGACTTTGAACGTGATCCTAATCTTGATACGCCCTATCATATTCAGAACCAGGCAGCAAGTTATCCAACAATTCAGGTGGATTCTAACTATAATCCGTTTGCGGCAGACAACAAACCAAAGCCTTTTGGCGGTTCAAATTATAAAGAACGACCAACTGAATCATCCAATTGGGAAAGTTTATACATAAATTTAAAAACGGATACACAAGAAGTTGAAGCCTTTAATTTTGAAGCAGAAGCTGTTAGCGGATCGTTGTTTGTTGAAAATGAAAATGAAGTTGAAGAAACACAATCCAGAACGTATCAAATTCAAAAAAAATATATTATTACTCCAATTAAATCCGGATTAATTGTTATTGACCAACAGCGGGCTCATCAACGAATATTATATGAGCAATATTTGACAAACATGACCGTTCAGAATGCGTCAAGTCAAAAATTATTGTTTCCATTAGAGCTTCATTTTTCTCAAAATGAAATAGGATTGATTTCTGAATTACAAGGTGCTTTGGAAAATATGGGTTTTATTTTTGATACCATTTCAAAGGATGGCATACAACTTTCAGGGATTCCAATCAATTGTTCAGAGCGTGAGGTTTCTAAGATTTTAGATGATGTTTTAAATGATTTGAATAACGGAACATCAGACAGCAGTTATAGTCAAAATGATACAATAGCCAAATCATTGGCTAGAAGTTTAGCAATTAAGAATGGGATTTTTCTGGCTCAAAAAGAACAGGAGAATATTGTAAACGGTTTGTTTGCTTGTAAAGAACCGGATACGTCACCTTTTAACAAACCAACTTTTATCACCATTTCTGTGGATGATATAGAAAAACGATTTATGTTATGATGCGAATGACCGAAACCGTAAAGCAACTTTTGATTATCAACATCATATTTTATATTGGTTCAGCCATGACTGTTCCAATGTCATATGAGTTGTTTTCATTATATTTTCCTTGGAATGAAAATTTTCAATGGTGGCAACCCATCACTCATATGTTTATGCATGCTCAAATGCCAAATTTGATGCATATTTTCTTTAATATGTTTGGTTTGGTCATGTTTGGTTCTGCATTAGAACACTTTTGGGGCTGGAAAAAGTTCTTGTTTTTTTACATTTCCTGCGGATTAGGAGCGGCTCTTGTTCATACGGGTATGAATTATTATGAATACCATCAAGGGGTAGTTTATTTAGAATCTATAGGATATATTGACCAACTTAAAACAATCTTAGAAACTGGAAGCATTAATTTTAGGAGCCAATCTGAAAACATAGATATGGAAATCTTAAAAAGAATGTATGAAGCCTATCACATTCCGGCAGTTGGAGCTTCAGGTGCTTTATATGGAATTTTAGTGGCTTTTGCTTTTATGTTTCCAAATGCTGAATTAATGTTGTTGTTTATTCCGGTTCCAATCAAAGCAAAATATTTTGTTCCCGGTTTAGTGGCTATCGATTTATACATGGGAATTACAGGTGCATCTTTACTTGGTGGTGGCGGAGGAATTGCTCATTTTGCACATGTTGGTGGTGCACTTTTCGGATTTTTAATGATGTGGTATTGGAAAAAGAATCAGTTTGACAAAAACCGTTGGGATAAATAATACAGTGACAGATTAGCATAAAAAATTCAACCTATGAGCATTTTAAAAGATTTAAAACAAAATTATACACTTGGTGGTGCAACTGAAAAGTTAATCTACTGGAATGTGGCTTTTTTTGTGATTCCTTATGTATTACTGGGTGTTTTATCGTTGTTTGACATTCGTTTTTCTTTTACAGAATATATTAGTTTGTCATCCAATCCGGCTGATTTGTTATGGAAACCTTGGTCCATTATTTCGTATGCCTTTTTTCATAGTGGATTCATACACATTCTATTCAATCTGATAATTCTTTATTTTGTTGGAAGACTCTTTTTGACTTATTTCACTCAAAAACAATTGTTGAGTTTGTATTTGCTAGGAGCGATTTTTGCCGGAATAATATACATTATCAGTTATTTGTTGTTCCCGGCTTTGATTCAACAAAGAGCTCAATTGATTGGAGCTTCTGGTGCTGTGATGGCAGTTATGTTTGGAATTGCAACATTCAATCCTCATATGCAGGTTCGATTGCTTTTAATTGGTTTTGTAAAACTTTGGCATATTGCATTGTTCTATTTGATTGTTGATTTGATAAGCTTGTCTGCGGCTAATACCGGCGGACACATTGCACATTTAGGTGGTGCTTTATTCGGATACCTTTTTAGCAGTCAATTGAAAAACGGTACGGATATTACCAAATGGTTTTCGGGTTTTTTAGATTATATTGTAACGTTATTTCAACCCAGAAAATCAACACCTTTTAAGAAAGTACATACCAATACAAAACAAAAAAACGTTGAAGTAAAACCAAAACCAAAAGAAAAAACGCAACAACAGATTGACGAAATATTAGATAAAATCAGTAAATCTGGTTATGATAGTTTAACAAAAGAAGAAAAAGAATTCTTATTTAAAGCAGGAAAAGAATAAGATTACGTTATAGTTCAAATGAAAAAATTAGGTAGGTTTAACAAGGTCATTTTTTTCTTCAATATCATTTTATTGTTTGTGACTTTTGTTGCTTATTTTTTACCTTTTCTAGCTCCCAGATTATTTCCGATTTTATCTGTTTTAAGTCTATTTTTACCTTTGTTTTTGATTTTAAATCTGGTATTTTTTCTGTTTTGGTTCATTCAATTTAAAAGACAAATGCTGTTGTCTGGTATTGTTTTGATAGTAGGAATTACCTTTGTGAACAAGTTTTATAAACTCTATGGCAACGAAAATGAAGATGTAGGAAAAGAGGATATTGTTGTTATGAGTTACAATGTTCGTTTGTTTAATTTATACAATTGGATTAAAGATGAAAATATAAGTCAAAATATCTCCCAGTTTATAAAAGATCAAGATCCGGATATTCTTTGTATTCAAGAGTTTTCAAACACAAATGAGATTGATTTTTCAAAATATCCACACAAGCACATTTTTATTGAAGGAAAAAATACAAAATTAGGGCAAGCTATTTTTTCAAAATATCCCATAATTGATAAAGGCGTTTTGAATTTTCCGAACACGAGTAATAATGCGGTTTTTATTGATTTGAAAAAAGGAAATGATATTTTTAGAGTTTATAGCATCCATCTTCAATCAATCAAAATAACGCCTGACGTTCATGAAATTGATGAGAATATTCAAGAAGGTGTTACAAAAACCAGGTCAAAACGAATTTTTGCCAGAACCAGTGCTGCTTTTAGAGAACAACAAAATCAAGCTGAAATTGTAAAGAAACACAAAATGAGTTGCAGTTATCCCGTAATCATTTGTGGAGACATGAATAATAGTGCCTTTTCGTTTGTTTACAGAAGTATTAAAGGTGATTTGAAAGATACGTTTGAAGAAGCAGGAAGTGGCTTTGGAAAGACCTACAGTTTTAAATATTATCCGGCTCGTATTGATTATATTTTTGCCGATAAACGTTTTGAAGTAAAAAGTCACAAAAGCTTTCCTGAATTCAAAAACTCAGACCACTTTCCGATTGTGTCAAGACTTTCTTTGCTTTCTGAAAAAAACTAGAAGTTTTGATTTTTCAAATAATCAACAGCATATCGTCCTTCGTTAAAGAGTAAATCTAAAATGCTGAGGTTGTTTATAAAACCATTTTTTTCTTCAAAAACTTGTGTGTACGGTTCAAAAACAGAAAAGTCTTTTTTTCCGTTTGCTAAATTTCTACAATCTTTAAATTGAGGTGCTTCCTGAAAATATTCTGTAGTTTTTTCAACCGGAATGGTAACCCCTAAACATTGTGAAACCACTTCAAAAGTTTCTAGGTTTAAATCCATTAAAAAAGTATGCTTTTTTTCAAATATTGGTCGTAAATCGTCTTCAAAATATTCAAAAAATGGCGATGTTCTATACGCCGCTTCCAGCGATTTGAAATGTTGTTTTTGCCAGTTAAAAGCAGTTTCTAATTGTACGTCTCTTGTTTTTTGATGTGCTGTTTTTGAATGTTTTATAGGAATGTTTAACAATTGGATTCCATTTGGGCTGTGAATATACATCCTATTTCTGTTGGTTTGCTTTTGAAAATTATCGTCCATTTCAAAAACAACACCATCAGCTTGCAACATTGCCACAAAGTGACTTATTGACGGAAAATAGGTGGGGTGTAGTAAAACATTCATAACAAATTATGAGGCTTCTTTTTTCTTTTTTCTCTTTCTGTAAAAGTCAAAACCAAACCAACCGGCTAGAAATATCAAGAAAAATTTGAAGTAGGAAGTAGGTGCTCCATCGCCGCCAACGGTGGTAAACATTCTTTCCCATCTGATTTTATCAAACAATTTTCCCCATGGCGTATTTTGGTCCAAACTCATCCAAATAAACACCGGTTTACCAACAATGTGGTCCGCTGGTACATAACCCCAAAAACGGCTGTCTTCTGAATTGTGACGGTTGTCTCCCATCATCCAAAAGTAATCTTGCTTGAACGTATAAGAATTGGCAATTTCACCATTAATTCTGATTTCATCACCATTTATCATCAAATCATTTTTTTCATATTCTTTGATAATCATTGCATAAAAAGGAAGGGTTTCTTTGTTTAAAGCTACTGTTTTTCCTGCTTCAGGAATGTAAATTGGGCCAAAATTATCTACGTTCCAGTTTTTAGTATGAGGAAATATTTGAGAGTAACCTTCTTTTTCTTCAATTTTTGTAACACTCTGCACTATTGGATTATTTCGTAATCTAGCTGCAGTTTCTTCCGTTAAAGCTTTGAAGTAAAATCGAGTAGGGGAAAGCTGAGTAGCTGGATCGGTTATTTTTAATTCTTTAATTATGTAATCATAACTTAAACCGGAACCATCTGTTACAACTTCATAAGAATATTGCAACTTTTGACGATCATGAAGTGGTAATATTTTACCATTAACATATACATCTCCATTTTTTATTTCAAGACTATCTCCGGCAATTCCAACACATCTTTTTACATAATTTGATTTTTTGTCAATTGGTTTTCTAATTCCTTTACTTATTTTATCCCCAAAATGCTTAACGGTATCTGTCGGCCAATTAAAAACTACAATTTCATTGCGTTCAATTTTTTGTAAAGCCGGAAATCTGAAATATGGTAATTGTGGAAAATTAAAATACGATTTTTTCTTAAGTAAAGGAATCGTATCATGAACCATTGGAAAAGCTATAGCCGTTGAAGGTGTTCTGGCTCCATAATGAAACTTACTTACGAACAAAAAATCGCCAACCAACAAAGATTTCTCTAATGAAGAAGTTGGGATTGTATACGGTTGCATGACATACGTATGAACGGTTGTTGCCACAACAATGGCAAACAGAATAGAACTTATAAAATCAGCTGTTGCATTTTTTGGATGTAAAGAACGTTCTTTAATATGTTGAACATCTTGTGTGTAATTGATAAAATAAATATACAAACCAAAAGTAGACACACCTAAAATAGTGTCAAGAGTTGAGTTTTTTCCAAAGCTTCTGAGTGTTTCTACCCAAACCACCGGAAACATAATCAGGTTTATTATTGGAATAAATAATAAAAAAGTCCACCACCAAGGGCGGTTTATAATTTTCATTAAAATTATGGCATTATAAACCGGAACGGCAGCTTCCCATGATTTTCTACCGGCTTTTTCATATAATTTCCATGTTCCTAAATAATGTATAATTTGTACAATCAGAAAAAGTATAAACCATTGATATAGCGTCATTGTAATCTTTTTTTAAGTGATTCGAATATCCAATTTGATTTCGAAGAATAATTGTATTAGTCTGTAAATTTATCTAAATGTTTCTAATTCTTGCTATTTATTTCAAACCCAAAACATCTTTCATGGTGAAAACACCTTTTTTTCCCACTAACCATTCTGCAGCAATCACAGCTCCAAATGCAAAGCCTTCTCTGTTATGAGCAGTGTGTTTTATTTCTATAGTATCAACATCTGAAGTATAAAAAACACTATGAGTTCCGGGAATATTGTCAATTCGCTTGGCATCAATCAAGACTTCATCATCTTTTGGGTTTTCTAAAGTCCAACTGTTATATGTGGTGTTGTTTATAATTCCATTGGCGAGAGATATGGCAGTTCCGCTTGGTGCATCAAGTTTTTGAGTGTGATGAATTTCTTCCATCGAAACTTTATATTGATCAAACTTTGACATTAATTGGGCCAAATGATTGTTTAGTTCAAAAAATAAATTTACGCCTAAACTAAAATTGGAACCATAAATAAAT
>JAUXNR010000480.1 GCA_030682755.1 Flavobacterium sp. | reverse complement strand
GCGGTATACCCATTTTGCAACGACCATTGAAAATCCGAATCACATCAATGTTTTAGCTAATTTTTTTGTGATTTGGGAGGTGCTTGACGGGAAATTGCACAAAGGATTTCAAATGAGTCAATTGCCTTAGTTCAAAAAAATAGTAAAATAGTAAAATTTACTTGAGAATTTCGTATCAAAAAACTACTTTTGCAACACCATTTTAAATATAATTTAATAAACATATCATGAGCGTTTTAGTCAATAAAGATTCAAAAATAATTGTACAAGGATTTACAGGAAGCGAAGGAACATTTCACGCCACTCAAATGATTGAATACGGAACAAACGTTGTTGGAGGTGTAACTCCAGGAAAAGGTGGTTCAACCCATTTAGACCGTCCTGTTTTCAATACTGTAAAAGATGCTGTAGAAAAAGCCGGAGCTGATACTACAATTATTTTTGTACCACCTGCTTTTGCTGCAGATGCCATTATGGAAGCTGCTGATGCAGGAATTAAAGTAATCATTACTATTACAGAAGGAATTCCTGTTGCCGATATGATTAAAGCGTATTCATACATCAAAACAAAAGGGTGTCGTTTAATCGGGCCAAACTGCCCGGGTGTCATTACTCCTGGAGAAGCAAAAGTAGGCATCATGCCGGGCTTTGTTTTCAAAAAAGGAAATGTGGGAATTGTTTCAAAATCAGGAACGTTAACCTATGAAGCGGCTGATCAAGTGGTAAAACAAGGATTAGGAATCACAACAGCTATTGGAATTGGTGGTGACCCAATCATTGGAACCACAACAAAAGAAGCAGTTGAGTTATTAATGAACGACCCTGAAACACACTGTATCGTGATGATTGGTGAAATCGGGGGTCAATTAGAAGCCGATGCTGCAAAATGGATTAAAGAAGACGGAAACCGCAAACCGGTTGTTGGTTTTATCGCAGGTGAAACAGCTCCAAAAGGGAGAACAATGGGTCACGCAGGTGCTATCGTTGGTGGTGCTGATGATACAGCCGAAGCGAAGAAAAGAATCATGAGAGAAAGCGGTATACACGTTGTTGATTCACCGGCTGAGATTGGTAAAAAAGTAAAAGAAGTTTTAGGATAAACCTCTTTAAATATAAAGTTATGATAAGCCTTGATTAGTCAGGGCTTATTTTTTTTCAATATAAAATAGAAGTATAAAATGTATAAAGAACTAAGCAAGTTTAAAAATAGTGGTAGTTTTCAATTTTCGTCAAGCGATGATTTGGAAGTAGTTTGTAATGCACCAAATGAAGCCAGTGGTGTTTTTTTGGTGTATGCCATGCAAAAAGAAAACAGAGAATTAATCATGGTGGGTTCTACCGGAACCGTTCAAAATGATGGAACATTAAAAGCCAAAAATGGTGGTTTATATGACAAAATTGTAAACGGACATCAATTTGCCAAAACTGCTCGTAAATATTCATGGAAAACACAATTAAAACTAGAGAAAATAGAAGCAGTTGAAGTATTTTGGTATGAAACCTACAACGAAAAAATCAAAGTAATTCCAACCTTTGTAGAA
>JAUXNR010000476.1 GCA_030682755.1 Flavobacterium sp. | reverse complement strand
CTCCAAGATTCAGGAAAAACGTTAACCGATGATCAGATTGATAAAATCATGAGTAAGCTACAAGCTAATTTTGAAAAAGAATTAGGAGCAGTTTTACGATAAAACTACATTGAGAAAACCACGCCAATAGCGTGGTTTTCTTTTAAAAACAAACAAATAACAACTAACATGAAATCATTATGTTTTCATATCGCACTACTATAGTTACGATAAACTATTGATTTTGGTTTTTGTTTTTTATGATTTAGGTGTAACAACTGCATCAACAACGTGAATTACACCATTAGACTGATTAACATCTTTAATTGTTACTTTCGATTTTCCTCCGTTTTCATCCATTAAAATAACGTCTTTCCCACTTAGAGAAGCATATAATTTGCCTCCGCTAACGGTTTTAAATTCTGCTTTACCATTTCCTTTTTTAATAGCAGTAACAATATCTGAAGCACTAAATTTACCGGCTAAAACGTGGTAAGTCAAAATTGACTGTAATGTTTTAATGTTTTCTTTTTTCAACAATGTTTCAACTGTACCTTTTGGTAATTTATCAAATGCCGCATTGGTTGGAGCAAAAACGGTGAATGGTCCTTCAGATTGTAACGTTTCAACTAATCCTGCTGCTTTCACAGCCGCTACTAATGTGGTATGGTCTTTTGAATTTACAGCATTTTCAACAATGTTTTTACTGGGATACATGGGAGCTCCTCCAACTTCAACTGTTTTTTCTTTTGTTTGTGCAAAGCCTGAAGTTCCTAAAATCATTGCAAATGCTACTACTAATGTTGCTGCTTTTTTTTGAGTTTTCATGATGTTTTTTTTAAAGTTATACAACCATATACGGCAGGATAAAATCATCGGTTTCACATTTTCAATTTTTAACAATTATTTAGTTTCTGTTGAGATAAAAAAAAGAACGATTAAATTTCATTATTAAAAGGTAATTATTTAATTTAGAATGTGTTATAATTTTATTTTCTAAATCTTTAAAATTTAAAAAATGCTATTAAAAAAGAACAACTTAATTGAAGAATTAAAATCTGAACGCAAAAAATTCATGAAAGAGAACGATATTTTAGAGCAAATTCGTTTGATTTTAAATGAAAATGAAATTAATCGAACAGAAATTAATGCTACTTTAAAAAGCAAAAGTTCAACAAACCAAAACAATTTGGTGTTTGATCTGTTAGATTCTGATAAAATTTTTCATTTGGAGCAAATCAAATCCATTTGTATTGATTATAGATTACGCTTTTTAGACAGTCATTTATTTAAAGGAAAAATTCCAGAAGAAGCGATTTCAAAAATCAATCAGTTGGAAAAATCACACCAAACCAAACTTGAAGGGTTTAAAATAATGGCCCCGGCTAAATTATTTAAGTTAGAAAATTATGACGACCCTTTATTGTTTGCTCCTATAGGAAATGGTTATTATTATCTGATTCACAAATGGGGAAATGATATGAATCCTTTTCGAAAACTGCTCATGATGCCTTTCAGAAGTTTAGAAACATTCATTTTTTTTCTCACTATTATGAGTATACTGATTTCTTCAATATTACCTATAAATCTGTTAGGCAAAACAACTGAAGGCGTTTTTAGGTTGGTAACATTTTTATTTATACTTAAATCATTAATTGGTATTTCTATCTACTATTGCTTTTGGCAGGGCAAAAATTTTAATGAAGACATTTGGCGAAGTACCTTTTATAATAACTAAAAAAAGTCCTCTCGAAACCGAGAGGACTTTTAAAATATAATAAAGAGAATGATTATTTCTTCTCTCCTTTTTCCATTTTAGCTTTCAAATCAGCTAAAATTTGGTTATTTTCTCCAAGAGTTTGAACAGGAGCATTTGTAGAAGCAGTTGATGTTTCAACAGCAGCTTTTACATTTTTCTCTTCTTCTTCTCTGAAAATTGCAGTGTGAGAAGCTACAACTCTTTTGAATTCTTTGTTAAACTCAATAACTTTGAAGTCTGCTGCATCACCTTTTTTCAATTTTTTACCGTCTTCTTTTTCTAAATGACGTGTTGGAATAAACGCAACAACATCATCACCAAAATCAACAGTAGCTCCTTTGTCAACAATCTCTGCAATAACACCGTTATGAACAGTTCCTACTGCATAAGCATCTTCATGTTTATCCCATGGATTAGCAGTAGTTTGTTTGTGACCTAAAGATAATTTACGTCCGTCAACATCAAGTTCTAAAACAACAACCTCTAAGTTTTCGCCAACATTAACGAATTCCGATGGATGTTTGATTTTCTTAGTCCAAGATAAATCAGAGATATAAATTAAACCATCAATACCTTCTTCTAATTCTACGAAAATACCAAAGTTTGTAAAGTTTCTAACGATACCTGTGTGTTTTGAACCTACAGGATATTTAGCAGTAATATCAGTCCAAGGATCTTGCGTCATTTGTTTGATACCTAAAGACATTTTTCTTTCGTCTCTGTCTAAAGTTAACACAACTGCTTCAACCTCATCTCCAATTTTCATGAAATCTTGAGCTGAACGTAAATGCGTTGACCAAGACATTTCTGAAACGTGGATTAAACCTTCAACACCTTCAGCTACTTCAATGAAAGCACCGTAATCAGCAATAACTACTACTTTACCTTTCACTTTATCACCAACTTTCAAGTCTGCATTCAAAGCATCCCATGGGTGAGCGTTTAATTGTTTTAAACCTAATTGGATTCTTGTTTTCTCATCATCAAAATCAAGAATTACTACGTTTAATTTTTGATCTAACTCAAGAACTTCACTTGGGTGATTGATTCTTGACCAAGAAAGGTCAGTAATGTGGATTAATCCATCAACACCACCTAAGTCAATAAACACACCATAAGAAGTAATGTTTTTAACAACACCTTCCAATACTTGTCCTTTTTCTAATTGACCAATGATTTCTTTTTTCTGAACTTCGATGTCTGCTTCAATAAGAGCTTTGTGAGAAACTACCACGTTTTTAAATTCGTGATTAATTTTTACCACTTTAAACTCCATCATTTTGTTTACATATTGATCGTAATCGCGGATTGGTTTCACATCAATTTGTGATCCCGGTAAGA
>JAUXNR010000474.1 GCA_030682755.1 Flavobacterium sp. | reverse complement strand
GCTTACCGTTTAGTTCCACCTGCTGTCAAAACCGGTCGACCCCATTTTTTCTGTTTCTGTTGTCGGTTGTCTGTCTACTTCCATCTTCCATCTTCCAACTTCCATCTTCCATCTTCCATCTTCCATCTTCCATCTTCCATCTTCCATCTTCCATCTTCCATCTCCCAACAAAAACCAGACCGCAAATATACACCAAAATTTATAATGTTTATATTTGTCATTAATAATGATTTTTGTTATATTTGAAACAAAATGAATTGTGAATGTTAAAATTTAACGCAATTAATTCGTTTCCAACAGAATAAAACCTACTTGCTATGATTTTTGGAATAATTAAAGAAAGAAAAAACCCACCGGACAGAAGAGTTGTTTTCTCTCCTCAAGCTCTTCTTGATTTGAAAACGCAGTTTCCTCAAGTTAAAATTAAGGTGGAAAGTTCTGATATTCGTGTTTTCTCAGATGATGAATATCGAAACGTTGGCTTTGAGGTCACAACAGACATGACCGATTGTGATGTGCTGTTTGGTGTTAAAGAAGTGCCGGTTGACGCACTCATTCCAAATAAAACCTATTTTTTCTTTTCGCATACCATCAAAAAACAACCGTATAACAGAAGATTGCTTCAAACGATTTTAGATAAAAACATCACGTTAATTGACCACGAAACCATTGTGGATAAAAATAACAGTCGATTAATTGGATTTGGAAGATATGCCGGAATTGTGGGTACATACAATGCTTTTAGAGCTTTCGGAATTAAATATGACTTGTTTAATTTGGTAAAAGCAGAAACGTTATCCAACAGAGAGGAATTAATATCCCGATTAAAAAGACCATTTTTACCACCTATAAAAATTGTTTTAACCGGTAAAGGAAAAGTAGGAATGGGATCTAAAGAAATTTTAGATGCCATGAAAATAAAAGAAGTTGCCGTTGAAGATTTTTTATCCAAGAACTTTTCAAGTCCTGTTTATGTGCAATTGGATGTCTTAGATTACAATAAGAGAATAGACGGTAAAGTTTTAGATAATCATGATTTATATACCAATCCTAAAGAATATACGTCTGATTTTGAGCGATTCACCAAAGTAGCAGATATATTCATTGCCGGACATTATTACGGAAATGATGCACCTTACATTTTAACTCGTGAAATGTTGCATTCACACCAAAACGCCATTAAAGTTGTAGCCGATATTTCATGTGATGTAAAAGGACCGGTGGCTTGCACACTGAGAGCATCCACAATTGCAGAACCTTTTTATGGCTATTTACCTCAGGAACATAAAGAAGTGGCTTATACGCATCCGGCTTCAATTATGGTGATGGCTGTTGATAATTTACCTTGTGAATTGCCTAAAGATGCCAGCGAAGGCTTTGGTGAAATGTTTATGAAACATGTCATCCCTGCATTTTTTAACAACGACAAAGACGGAATTTTAGAACGTGCCAAAATGACGGAAAAGGGTAAACTAACACCCCGTTTCTCTTATCTTCAAGATTATATTGATGGTAATTTAGTCACATTGTAAGAGTCAGAATTCTCAAAATTAGGGTTTATCCGAATTTGTTTTTACATTTGAGAATAAAATTCTTTTTGTGAAATTTAAAATTGCACTTTTCTTCTTTTTAATTTTTTCCCACAATTTATGTGCTCAGGAATTACTTCCTTTTGTAGAAAATTTTACGAAATCAAATTACAATGGGGATAACCAAGTTTGGAGTGTAACCCAAGGAAGTGATAATGCAATGTATTTTGCCAATAACCACTATTTTTTGAGGTATAATGGGGTTAAATGGGATAAGTATATTTTGCCGAATAAAACAATTATTCGTTCCGTTTTTTCTGATGGAAATAGAATTTACAGTGGCTCATACACAGAATTTGGCTTCTGGGTAAGAAAAAACGGTGAAATGATTTATGAATCATTATCCAAAGGGAAAAACCTATTTAACGGATATTCTAATAATGAAGAAATATGGAAAATAGTAAAATTTCAAGATAAAATCTATTTTCAATCATTTAATGAATTGTTTGTTTATGACGGTCAAAATATTGAAAAAATTAGAATTCCCTTTCAAATTTCTTATTGCTTTGTTATTGATGAAAAATTTTATGTGGCTACCGTAAAGGAAGGAATATTTGAATATAACAATAAGACATTTGAAAAAGTAGAACAGTGGAAATTACTCGAAAATAATGTTGTACACGCCATCGATAAGAATCAAAATCAACTGTATTTCTTTACTCAAAAAAATGGAGTTTATCTCCAAAAAAACAACCAACTGATTCCTTGGAATACACCTTTAAACGAAGTGCTCAAAAAGGAAATAATCATTACTGCAAAATTTATAAACGATAAAAAATTAGTAATAGGAACGGCTTTTAGAGGATTGTATTTAGTGGATATTAATGATAACTCCTATAAGAATATTAGCAGGAATAATTCACTTAAAAATAACTCGGTACTGAGTATTGGATTTGACAAGGAAAATGATTTGTGGTTAGGATTAGATAACGGAATTTCTCATGTTGAAATAAATTCTCCTTTTTCAATTTTTTCAGATAACACAGGGGTTTTAGGTTCTGTTTATTCGGTTTCGTTTACAAATGAAGGTTATCTGCTGGGTTCAAATCACGGTGTTTTTAAGTATGAAAATAAAAATTTAGAAGTAATTCCAAATTCTCAAGGTCAGGTATGGGACATTCAAAAAATTGATAATCAATTTGTTATTGGTCATAATGACGGAACTTTTCTTTATAACGGAAAGGAATTGGTGAAACAAAATCAAGTAAGTGGTGGATGGAAAATTTTAAAAAGCCAATTTGACAATAAGATTTATCAAGCCAACTATTCCGGCATCGTAATGTATGATATTATAACGGATTTCAAAAAGTATCAAATCATTCAAAATTTAACAAAACCAATCAAAAATATAGCACAAGTTAAACCACTTGAAATCTGGGCAGTTGATAATTACAGAAGTTTATATAGAATAAAATTTAATCCGGATTTTAAACTTGATAAAATAGAAAATATAACGCAAAAGAATAAAATTGAAAATGATTTTGAAGTCAAATTATTTCAATTTAAAAGTGAGATGTTGTTTTTTATTGATAATACATGGTACCGATTTAACTCTTTAACAGATAAACTTGAAAAGAATGCATTATTCAATGCTAATTTTGCTTCAGTTTCTGAAATAGTTCCGATAGATGATGATAATTTTATCGTCTTAAAAGATAAATTTCTCTATGTAATTCATCAAATTGGAGAAAAATTTATTTGGGAGTTGATTCCTGAAAAATACTACGAAGGAAAGATCATCAATCAAGACACAAAAGTATTTAAAGAGGATGATAAATTAATCATGAATTTGGATGATGGGTTTTTTACTTTTAAACTGAAAAATGCAGTTATTATAAACCAGAATGTTGTGATTGAAGCTTTCTCCCAAGGGGTTAGTGTGCCAAATGGCACCACAGTTAAACATAATACGTCAGTTGAAATTAATGTAATTTCTGAATATTTTGGATACAACCGTGCCGGTTTGTTTTTTCAATTAAATAGCTCAAAAGAATATATCCCCATTCAAAGCGGAAATTTTGTTTTAAATAACTTATCAAGTGGCGACCAAAATGTGGAGATCTTCCAGTATGACGGAGAACGATTTAATTTGGTTTCTAATTTTAACTTTTTTGTAGCTGAGCCTTGGTATCTTTCAGTTTGGATGTTTTTAGGGTATATTTTAGTTATTTCAATTTTGTTTTTTCTGTATTACAGATGGAATAAAATTCGGTATCAGGAAAAACTAAAACTAAAAGAAGAGGAATTAAAACATCAAAAAGAAATACTTCAAATAGAATTAGAAGCAGAGAATAAATTGAAACTGCAAGAATATGAAAAACACATATTGGAAATTCAAGTGCAGACTAAAGCATCAGAGGTGGCAGGTAAATCGCTTTCAATTGCCAAACAATCAGAAATGATTGAAACAATCAAAAAAATTCTGGAAACTGAATCTGATTTGACACAATTAAAAAGTAAAATTAATAAATCAATAAAAGTAAATGCCATTAACAGAAAAGAATGGGAAAATTTTGAAAAAAATATACTGCAAAGTCATGAAGATTTCGTACACCGATTAACAACTAAATACCCAAGCCTAACTTCAAAAGACATCAAACTCTGTATCTACTTAAAAATGAATTTGTCTTCAAAAGAAATTGCACCATTAATGAATATTTCTTATCGCGGCGTTGAACTTCACCGCTACCGACTTCGTAAAAAATTGGAGTTGCACTCAGACGACAATTTATCTAATTTTATGATTAACTTATAAAAATTAATCAAAAATTATTCTTTATTTATTTTTTCTCACAATATTTTAGTGAATTTTAACCCATCATTACTACATCAAAGTGCTTTTATTGAGATGTATCTGTGTTTATTTGTTAACATTACAAATAATTGATAATCAATTTAATAATTATTATTGTTTAGCTTTTGATGTAGTAGTGTAGTGAAATATTATGAGTAACTACAACGTTTTAGTTAGTATATTTACAACACCAACAAAACAAACTAATATTTATATGACAAGGTATATAATTATACTCGTTGCATTATCCTCTCAATTTTTATCACATGCACAGGAAATTTCAGGAAGAGTAACAGACTCAAAGGGGTTTCCTTTACCTGATGTTGTTGTTTTAGTTTTAGAAACACAAGAAAATACCACAACCGATTTTAACGGTAATTTTACTGTAAAAGCTGAAGTAGGTGATGAGATTCAATTTTTGATGATAAGTTTTGAAAGAACTACTGTTAAGGCAACTCAAGGGATGGTTGTTGTATTAAAAGATGACAGCGATCAAAATCTCGATGAAGTGGTAGTAGTGGGATATGGAACTAAAAAAGCGGGTTCAATCACAGGATCAGTTTCTCAAATCAAATCAGCAGATATCCTTAAAACACCCGCACAGTCAGCTATTCAAGCTATCCAAGGTAGAGCCGCTGGAGTTAATATTGTTACAAATGATGAACCCGGTGCTAATCCGTCAATTCGAATTAGAGGACTGGGGACTTTATTAGGGGGTAGAGACCCATTATATATAATTGACGGTATTGAAGCTTCTAGCCTGAATGGATTAAGCCCTAATGAAATTGAAACAATGGACATTTTGAAAGATGCGTCTTCGCTTGCCATTTATGGTCAAAAAGGCTCTAATGGAGTGGTAGTGATCTCAACTAAAAAAGGTAAAAGAGGAACGATGAAGGTTACTTTTGATTCCTATTACGGACAAAAATTTATCCAACGTGAAGTTGAAATGTCCGATTCCTATCGCTTTGCATATTATAATAATACAGCCCAAGGGTCTTCATCCTATTTTAATTTTGAACAACCCTATAACACTAATTGGTTAAACGAAATTACAAGTACCGGTGAAGTGATGAGCAATCATATTGCCGTCTCGGGA
>JAUXNR010000473.1 GCA_030682755.1 Flavobacterium sp. | reverse complement strand
ACCATCTCTTTGTAGTTGTCCGAATCCCGGGTGTATTCAACTGCTTTTTTGCCGTTCAACCAGTGTTCTACGTGATTCCCATCCACGATGATTTTTACTTTATTCCATTTTCCCGGAGGATTTATTTTTAGCTTACCGGCTACAGGATAGATGTCGTACAACGTTGCCATTCTGCGGTTTCCATCCCTGCCAAGAAGCGCATCCGCATGGTTTTCGTTGTCGATTAGCTGGTATTCCAAACCAAGGTACTGACCTTTTTTCCCGGGGTAAGAATCTACCACCATGTATTTAACTCCGCTGTTTGCCCCTTCACTTAAACGGACTTCCAGTTCCAGTTCGAAATTCGAAAATTGTTCTTTGGTAATAATATCATGTCCGCCTTCCTGTTTATCCGTTTTTGGAAGAACCGTCAAAACGCCATCTTTTACTACCCATCCGTTTTCGGGAAAGTTATCTGATTTGATGTCTTTCCAGGCATCGGTTGAGGTCTCGTTAAACAATACAATCTGCTTTTTTTCTTTTGATTGATTTTTTTTGTTCTGACTATTTACAGAAAGGTTAAAAAACAAAATCATCACAAGAAATAGTCCGATTCTACACTGATTTTTACTTTTCATAATTAGATTCTTAATTTTAATCACAAGAACGGTTTTGCCTATTAATTTTCGATTAATAAAAAGCTAACAGGATTAATGATATTGGAAAAAAGTTTGAATTGGGCTTAAATTCTGTAAAACTGAGTTGATAAAAGAATACTATTCTTTGCAATTAATTATATCTGTAAATGCCTTATCGTACTCCTGGTTATACATTGTAACGAATTCCTTAAAGAATTTGTCGTAAGTGGCTTTTGCGTGGCTATGTTTTCCAAGGCAATACTGGGCTTTGCATTTAAGAATCATGGCCTCTTCGTTCACTAAATCGAAATTAAAAATACAATCAGCAAGATGTATAATAAATTCTGCTTCAGTCTTTATATCCTCTTTTTGGCCATATTCAACCAAAGTATCCATAATTCTGTCGG
>JAUXNR010000454.1 GCA_030682755.1 Flavobacterium sp. | reverse complement strand
ATTTCAACACTTCTTCCGGTTTGTCTTTCGATACTGCAATGGCTTTTTCATAACTTTCAATCGCCATGCCTTTGTTATCTGACTTTAAATCCACTTCGGCTTTTTGTTTATAAACTTCGGCAGCTTCTTCCTTTTTACCTTCTTTCTCTAAAATTTTGATATTGGAATCTAAGTATTCGGCTTGAGCTTTCGGACTCGTGTTTTGAAGGCGACTTGCATCGTTCGAATTAATCTTGGACACACTTTTATCAATCGCATCTTCACTCGCCGATTGATAGTTCATTATAGCTTGATTAAACTTTTTTTGCTTCTCTTGAATTTGAGCAAGCAATCGAGTTGTCGATGCTATCTTATCTTTATTTTTTTGCTTTTGATAAAGAGGTAAAGCTCTTTTTAAATAATCTTCGGCTCTGGCAAAGTCGCCTTTTTTATCCAACTCATTGGCCAATTCCACATATTTATCTGCGGTTGCTTCCGGATTACTTTCTGATAAAGTCTCTTTCAATTCTATGGCTTTTTTGCTCACAGATGATTTTCCCGATTTAGTTTTGGTCGTGTCTTGAGCCGCCATCACCAAAGGGAAAAGCAAAAAGAGTAGTAGTATTTTCAACTGATTATACATATTCTATAAAGTATAGTGTAAAGTACGAAAATTAATTTGGGTTTAAAAAACGATTTCACCAAGTCAGAAATGGGTTTCACCAAGTGGCCAAAAGTTGGATGTATTAGAGAAGTAATTTTATATCAAATTATAAAACGAAATAATATGAAAAACTTAATTGCCTCGTTGATTTTGGTTTCCGGTGGATTCCTTTTCAACACCAATGAAAACGAACCAAAAATGGAACCACAAACAGAGAAACCAACTGTTTCCTCCGGAAAAATTCAAGTAGCCTTATTATTGGATACGTCAAACAGCATGGACGGACTGATTGACCAAGCCAAATCCCGACTTTGGAATATTGTAAACACCCTCACCACTTTAAAATATGAAGGTAAAACACCTGATATTGAAATATCCCTATATGAATATGGCAATAGTGGATTGAGCAGAAGTTCCAATTACATTCGTCAAGTGACCCCGCTTACTACAGATTTAGATTTGATATCAGAAAAATTATTTGCATTACGCACTAACGGTGGTGATGAATATTGTGGTGCTGTGATTCAAGAAGCCAGTCAAAAGCTGGAATGGCACGGCGACAGAAAAAGTATGAAATTGATTTACATTGCCGGAAACGAACCTTTCAATCAAGGTCCTGTCAACTACAGAGAAGCCATTGTTGATGCCCGAAAAAAAGACATTTATATCAACACCATTCATTGTGGCAGTTACGAAGAAGGCGTTCGAGGATTTTGGAAAGACGGAGCTGATGTGGGCGAAGGCAAATATTTTCACATTGATTCCAATGCCAAAGTGCAATATATCGTGACGCCTTATGACGAACAAATCACAAAATGCAACACCCGTTTAAACGATACTTATATTGGTTATGGCTCACAAGGAACGCAAAAGAAAGCAAGTCAAGTGAGAGAAGACAGTAACGCTCAAAGCATCTCCGGTGCCAATTACGCTGAAAGAGCAGTTAGCAAATCCAAAGAAGTATATAAAAATGACACCTGGGATTTGGTGGACAAAGCCAAAAGCAGCCCAAAAGCCATTGAAACAATTAAGAAAGAAGAACTGCCAAAAGAACTTCAAAACAAAACCAAAGAAGAACTGAAAGCCTTAATTGATAAAAAAACCAAAGAACGTGAAGCGATCCAAAAAGAAATGGCGGAATTAGCTAAAAAACGTCAAGCCTATATTGAAGCAGAAAGCAAAAAAACAAAGTCACAAGATGATTTAGGAAATGCCATTACGGTTTCCATTCATAGCCTTGCAAAAGCAAAAGGGTATAAAGTGGTGAACTAATTTACCCAATCTTATGCTAAACCATCCTAAATCAAAATGATAGTAGGGTGGTTTTTTGTAATAGCTTAATTTTAAGTAGGATTAAAAAAAAATTCTTAAATTTACACTATTCCAAAAACAACCTGCTATGAAAAAATTAATACTATTTACTGTTTTTTGTGTTACTACAAGTCTGTTTTCACAAACCATTTCACTACAATCTTTTGCTACAGGATTCTCAAGTCCGGTTGCCATAGTAAATGCCGGTGATTCACGATTGTTTGTTGTACAACGTGGTGGTGCCATCCGAATTTTAAATGCAAACGGAACCATTAACGGAACCAATTTTTTAACGATTCCTTCCACAACTGTTTTATCAGGCGGTGAACGCGGATTGTTAGGTCTTGCTTTTCATCCAAATTATGCAACGAACGGTTATTTTTATGTAAACTACACGAGAGTTGGCGACGGTGCTACCGTTGTTGCTCGTTACTCAGTTAGTACAACAGATCCTAATGTGGCTAATCCGGCTAGTGCTCAAATTCTTTTGACAGTTACCCAACCGTATTCCAATCATAATGGTGGCTCTTTAGCTTTTGGTCCTGATGGCTATTTATATATTGGCATGGGAGATGGAGGTAGCTTTGGCGATCCGCAAAATTATGCTCAAAACATCAATTCACTTTTAGGAAAAATGCTTCGAATTGATGTGGACAATGGAACGCCATATAGCATCCCAACAGGAAATCCATTTGCGGGAGCAACTCCGGGAGCTGATGAAATTTGGGCAGTAGGAATGCGAAATCCATGGAAGTTTTCATTTGATAAAAATACAGGTGATTTATGGATAGCTGATGTAGGTCAAAGTTCCGTTGAAGAAATCAACAAAGCTTTATCCACCGATGCCGGTTTAAATTATGGCTGGAAATGTTATGAAGGGAATGCTGTATACAGTACTACCAATTGTGGTCCTTTTTCAAATTATAAGTCACCAATAGCAACATATCCTTATGGTGGGGGCTATTGTTCCGTTACAGGAGGGTATTCTTATGCGGGCAGTTTGTATCCGAACTTTCAAAATAAGTATTTTTTTGCAGATTATTGTGCCAATAGAATTGGATGGATTTCAACCACAGGCGGTACAATAACTTGGACAGCTCCATTCAGTGGGGCATTGGCAACATTTGGTGAAGATGTAAATGGTGAATTATATGTGGCTGGAATTTCAAATGGAATTGTTTATAAGCTAACCGATACATCACTAGGTACTGAAGATTTTACAAAAAATGGTTTTTCAATTTATCCAAATCCTGCTTCAGATTCGTTTACCATTAAAAATGCTTATTTAACTGAAATCAAACAGCTTTTACTATACGATACTTCCGGTAAATTGATGATGACACGATATCCAACTACCGTAGAAAGTACTACAGTTGAAACAACTAATTTGCAACAAGGCCTTTATTTTGTTGCTATTGAAACCACAAACGGAAGTGTTTTCAGAACTAAACTTCAAATTAGATAAAAAACTGTTGACAAAGTTGTTAAAAACACAACTTATTTTTAAAATAAAAAACAATTTTTTAACTTTTTATTTGGTAATTTCGTAAATAATTAACCTAAAAAACATAATTATTTATGGAAGATTTACTACCGTTGTTAATTCAATTAGTTAGTGGTGCTGTTGGCGGAAACCTTGCCGGCTCCATGTTTAAAGACCTTTCATTAGGTAAAATTGGAAATTCAATTGTCGGCATCCTTGGAGGAGGTTTAGGCGGACAATTACTGGGAATGTTGGGCCTTGCCTCTGAAGCAGGCAGTATGGATCTAGCAGGAATTGTGAGCAGCATTGCCGGCGGCGGTGTTGGAGGTGGTGTTTTACTGGCAATTGTTGGCTTGATTAAAAAAGCCATGAACAAATAATCTAAAATTCTTTAAAAAAATAAAGGTGTTCTGTTTGGAACACCTTTTTAGTTTATAAAAACTCTATGGGGCCGGATTGGGAATTGACTCTTGGATTAAATTAATCTCTTTGAGTATCTTCTCAGAAAGCACAACTTGATGTGAATCAATATTGGTTTTGAGTTGTTCGAGCGTTGTGGCACCAACTATGGTACTCGTTACAAAAGATTGGTGTTGCACAAAGGCCAATGCCATTTGCGCAAGTGTTAATGCGTTGTCTTGAGCCAATTCTTGATAACGCTTAGTTGCTTTTGTTGCATTTGCGTTGGTATATCTTGTAAATTGCGGAAACAAATCAATTCGGGAATTGGGAACCGTTTTTTCTAAATGTTTGCCGGACAACACCCCAAATCCTAAAGGAGAATAAGCCAGCAAACCCACATTTTCACGCAGACAGATTTCAGATAATCCCACTTCAAACAATCGATTTAATAAGGAATAAGGGTTTTGTATGGTTGCAATTCTGGGTAAGTTGTGTTTTTCGCTTTCGCTGATAAACTTCATTACGCCCCAAGGTGCTTCATTAGATACACCAATATGTCTGATTTTGCCCGCTTTAATTAATTCGTCAAAAACAGTCAAAATGTCAAAGAAATTTTCTTTCCAATTTGTATCTATAGTTGAAATACCTCGCTGACCAAACATGTTCATCACACGTTCCGGCCAATGCAATTGATACAAATCAATGTAATCAGTTTGTAGATTTTTTAAACTCAAATCAACCGCTTCTCGAATACTTTTAGCCGAAAAATCAAGAGGTTGACGGATGTATCCCATTCCACGATTGGGTCCGGCAATTTTTGTGGCAATCACCAAATCATCGCGTTTGCCTCTGCTTTTTAACCAACTGCCAATATAACGTTCCGTATGTCCTAAAGTAGCTTCTTTAGCCGCAATGGGATACATCTCTGCAGTATCAATAAAATTAACTCCTCTTGAAACAGCATAATCCAATTGTTCATGAGCTTCACTTTCAGAGTTCTGTTCGCCAAAAGTCATCGTTCCTAAACAGATTTTACTGATTTTTAGGTTGGTGTGGGAAAGGGTGGTGTAATTCATTTTGAGGTACTGAGGTACTAAGTTACTAAGGTGCTAACTAAAGATTGAAAAACCTTAGTAACTTAGCATCTTAGCGACTTAGAACCTATTTTTATAAATCATTCAACATTTTGGAAATCTCATCCAATTTAGGCGTCAAAATAATTTCAATTCGACGGTTTTTAGCTTTTCCTTCTGCGTTTTCATTCGATGCAATTGGAGCAAATTCTCCTCTTCCGGCTGCAGTTAAGTTTTCTTTATTGATTTCTTTGTTCTCTGCTAAAATATTTACAATAGCCGTAGCTCTTTTGGTTGACAAATCCCAATTGTTTTCAATTCCGCCACCAAGAGTTCCTAAAATTTTATCATTGTCGGTATGTCCTTCAATTAAAACCGAGATGTCTTGGTTTTGAGCTAAAACTTTTCCAACCTCAACCACGGCTCTACGTCCTTCTGAACCAACAGCCCAACTTCCGGTTTGGAATAATAATTTGTTCTCCATCGACACATACACTTTTCCGTTCTTTTGATAAACCGTCAAACCTTTTCCTTCAAAACTATTTAACGCTTTTGATAACGTTTCTTTCAAACGCTTCATGTTTTCTTCTTTAGAAGCAATCATGCTTTCCAATTCATTAATGCGTTGCGAGCGTTCCTGCAAATCACTTTGAAGCTTATTCAAACGTTCTTGTTCTGCAGCAAGTGCTTTTTCTTTGGCGTCAAGCTGTACTAACAATTCTCTGTTCTTTTTCATATTGGCTTGCAATGCTTCATCTGAATTCTTCTCCAAAGCAGCATAAGAAGCTGTCAATGTTTTTAAATTATTTGACGCAGTAGCAAGTTCATTTTGCAACTTATCACGTTCCGCTTTAATGCGAGCCAACTCCTCTTGGTTGGCTTTTAAATCCGTATCCAACTTGTTTTTGGCTTTGGTCAAATCTTCATTTTGATCCTCTAATTGACGTTGCTCTTTTTTTAGAGCGGCATATTTACTCTCTAAATCATTGTACACTTTCTTAGAAACACATGAGGTTGTAAGAATTGCTACTACTAGAAATACTGAAATTTTTCTAATCATTTTAATACTATTTAAAAGGTTAAGTTTTATACTGCTATAGTACTGCTAATCTTGATGCTTCAAACGGCATCTTTAGCATTGTTATTGACATTGTTATTGACATTTTCACTCAATTTCTACACCAATAGGACAATGGTCTGAATGCATGGCTTGCGACAAAATAAAGGCTCTTTTTAATCGGTCACGAAGCGGTTCACTGACCAAATTATAATCAATACGCCAACCTTTATTATTATTTCTGGCATTGGCCCGATAACTCCACCAACTATACTGATGTGGTTCTTTGTTAAAATGCCTGAAACTGTCAATGAATCCTTGTTTCATAAAACCATCAAGCCAACGTCGTTCTTCCGGTAAAAATCCGGAAACAGTTGCATTTCGGATGGGGTCATGAATATCAATAGCTTCATGACAAATGTTGTAATCACCGCAAATAATTAAATTAGGAATCTCAACTTTCAAAGCATTAACATACATTTGAAAATCATCCATATAATTGAATTTATGGCTCAATCGTTCTATGTTTGTCCCGGAAGGCAAATACAAACTCATGACCGAAAAATTGTCAAAATCGGCTCTTAAATTTCTTCCTTCAAAATCCATGTGGTCAATCCCTGTTCCAAAAACTACTTGTTTAGGCTCTGTTTTAGACAAAATTGCTACGCCACTATATCCCTTTTTCTGAGCTGAAAAATAATATTGATACGGATAGCCTGCAGCAGTAATAGCTTCTTTTGGTATTTGATCTTCAGTGGCCTTGATTTCTTGTAAACAAATAATATCGGGATTAGCTTGTTGCAACCAATCTAAAAAACCTTTGGTGATTGCGGCTCTGATTCCATTTACATTATAGGATATAATTCTCATTAAAAAACAATTGTAAAGTTTTCCAAAATTAGGCAAAAACAAAAAGAGCACAACACATTATATAGAATTATAATAAATGTTTAACAACTTTATGGATTGGCACTTTTTTTTCAATTCTATAGTATAAGAATTACTATATTTGTGGTTCGCTCAAAAATTAAACAAACTAAATATGGGATTAGTTACCGCAAAAGAGGTTGCTAAAGCAATTCATGTTGAAAAATATGGTGTGGTTGGCACTTTTATTGGCTGGATGCTGATGAAGGTGCTTAAAATTTCTACCTTAAACGACATTTATAATCGAAACAAACACTTAGCTGATCTCCCTTTTTTGAACGGTATTCTTGACGAATTTGAAATTAAATTTGAAATCCCTGAAGAAGACTTAAAACGAATCCCTAAAGAAGGTCCTTATATTACGGTTTCCAATCATCCTCTTGGTGGAATTGATGGCATTTTGTTGTTAAAGTTAATGCTGGAAAGAGAGCCCAACTTTAAAATCATTGCTAATTTTTTATTGCACCGCATCGAACCGATGAAACCTTACATCATGCCGGTGAATCCGTTTGAAAATCACAAAGATGCCAAATCAAGTGTGGTTGGAATCAAAGAAACATTGCGACATTTAAGCGACGGAAAGCCTTTAGGCATGTTTCCTGCCGGTGAAGTTTCCACGTATAGAGATGGGAAATTAGTGGTGGACAAACCTTGGGAAGAAGGAGCAATTAAAGTAATCCGAAAAGCCCAAGTGCCCGTTGTTCCCATATATTTTCACGCTAAAAACAGTAGGTTGTTTTATTTTCTTTCTAAAATCAATGATACGTTTAGAACCGCAAAATTACCTTCTGAACTACTGACTCAAAAAAACAGAGTCATTAAAGTTAGAATAGGAAAACCTATTTCGGTGGCTGAACAAAACGAATACGAAACAATAGATGCGTATTCTGAATTTTTGAGAAGAAAAACCTATATGTTGGCAAATGCCTTTGAAAAAGGGAATAAACTCTTAACTCCTCCTAGTTTAAAAATACCAAGAAGTCCGAAAGAAATTGCCAAACCGGCCAACCATGATAAAATCTTGGAAGAAATGGCCATGATTAAAGAAGGTGATTATCGTTTGCTGCAAAGTAAAAATTATCATGTGTATTTAATTACCGCTGATAAAATTCCGAACATTCTCCATGAAATTGGCAGACTTCGTGAAATAACATTTAGAGCTGTTGGCGAAGGCACCAATGAATCATTGGATTTAGATCAATATGACAAATATTATCACCATATGTTTTTGTGGGATGATGAGGCTCAAATGATTGCCGGAGCCTACAGAATGGGATTGGGTTCTCAGATTTATGCGAAATATGGTATTGATGGTTTTTATCTTCATGAATTGTTCCGATTTGAACCGGAATTGTATGATTTCATGTCAAAATCCATTGAAATGGGAAGGGCTTTTATCATCAATGAATACCAACAAAAACCAATGCCTTTGTTTTTATTGTGGAAAGGTATTGTACACACTACACTTCGTTATCCCGAACATAAATATTTGATTGGTGGTGTGAGTATCAGTAACCAGTTTTCAGATTTTTCAAAATCGTTGATGATTGAGTTTATGAAATCGCATTATTATGATCCGTATATTGCTCAATACATTCATCCCAAAAAAGAATACAAAGTAAAATTAAAAGATGCCGACAAAGATTTTGTGTTCAATGAAACGGAAGCCGATTTGAATAAATTTGACAAAATTATTGACGAAGTGGAACCGGGTAATTTGCGTTTACCTGTTTTAATTAAAAAATACATCAAACAAAATGCCCGTGTGGTGGCTTTTAACGTAGATCCGCTTTTTAATAATGCGGTGGATGGATTAATGTATATCCGAATTTCAGACATTCCGGAAAGCACCGTTAAACCTGTGATGGAAGAGTTTCAGGCAGAATTGGAAAGGAAAGAAAAAAACGGATAAGATAAAAACTAAAAATACCCCAAAAGTGCAATCACTATTTGGGGTATTTTTTGATTCTTATAATTTTAAAACCAAGGTCGCTTGTTTGCTTGATAGGTTTGATAAAATTCTTCATCCGTTTTGGTTAAATAAATAATGCCTTCAATAAGACTTACTATTCCAACTCCAATAGCTATAAAAATAGGAACAACAAAACAAGATAAAGCAACACCAAAGACAGTACACATAAGCATAATTACACCTTCATTAGTATAGCCTAAAATAAATTTATGCACGCCCAATCCGCCTAAGAGTATTGCTGTAATACCCGCTGCAATTTTTTTTGACTCGCGATAAGCCGGTTGAAATTCAGTAGGTTTTGGGTTGTTCCAATCTTCTTTTGGTTTTGATGTTTCCATTAGTTTCGTTTTAAATTGGTTAGTTAACGTTTATAAAATTAAAAAAATTATTGAAAAGCACGATCAATTGGTTCCCAAAGTTCTATTTTATTTCCTTCAGGATCCAATATCCATCCGAACTTTCCATACGCATAAGTCTCCATATCCCCTAAAATTGTTACACCTTCTTGTTTTAATTTTTCTAAAAGAGTTTCTAAATTTTCAACCCTGAAATTTTGCATGAATTGTTTTTCAGAGGGAGAAAAATAAGTGGTGTCTTCTGAAAAAGGCGACCATTGAGTGGAACAATCGTTGCCATCATTGTCTTTCCACCAAAAAGTGGAGCCGTATTGATCTGTTTTTAATCCTAAATGTTTACCGTACCATGCCACTAATTTTTTATAATCTTTTGATTTAAAAAAGAAACCACCAATTCCGGTTACTCGTTTAAAATCAGTTGTTTCTTCCGTTGGAAAATAGATAGCTTTGATTTTATTAAGAATCACTTGAGCTAATTTTTCATGACTTTCAAATGTCCAACCGGCAATGTGTGGTGAAAGCAAAACGTTTTCCGCTTCTAATAAATAGGTAAATGCCTCCGGTTTCTCTCCTTCAAATAGTTTTTCAAAGGAGAGTTTTTCATATTCTAATACATCCAATCCGGCACCGAGAATTTTTCCCGTTTTAAGTGCTGTTGATAAATCAGCTGTTACTACGGATTTTCCACGGGCGGTATTGATAAACCAAAATGGTTTGGCAAAGGCATGGATGAATTGGTCATTCACCATTTTGTCTGTTTCGGGCGTCCACGGAATGTGAAGCGAAAGCACATCGGCTTTTTGTTGTAATTCTTCCAACGGAACTTGTTTGGCATTTTGATCTCCGACGTTAGGTAAAATGTCATAACACAATACTTCCACATCAAAACCACGCAATTTTTTAGCAAAAGATTTACCCATATTGCCATAACCGATGATTCCAACGGTTTTGCCTTCTAATTCATAACCGCGATGTCCTTCGCGAATCCAATTGCCGTTTTTCACGGATTGATTGGCTTGTTTTAATTTATTCATTAGCGAAAGCAACATGCCTAAAGCGTGTTCGCCCACCGCATTTCTATTCCCTTCAGGTGCGGCGATAAGATGAATGTTTTTTGAAATGGCATACTCGCAATCAATACTTTCCAAACCAGCACCCACTCTGGCAATAAATTCCAAATTAGTGGCTTTGTCTAAAAAAGTTTTGTCAATTTTAAATCGGCTACGAATCACAATGCCTTTATACTCCTGAATTATTGCTTCAATTTCTTCTTTGGAAGAGGAGTAATCTTGTTGATTTTCAAAACCTAATGTTTCCAATTGCTCCAATAAAATTGGGTGATTGGAATCGAGGTGGAGGATTTTTATGTTTTTTGTGTTCACGATAATTTAATTTGAATACCTCTATTCTTTAATCTTTTGCAACGATGTTTTAATCCCACGAATCAACGCAGAACTAAAACCTTGATGTTCCATTTCGTTTAATCCTACAATGGTGCAACCTTGTGGTGTGGTGACTCTATCAATCAATTGTTCTGGATGAATTTTTTCGTCCAAAGCCATTTTAGCGGCTCCTTTTGCAGTTTGGGATGCAATAGCTAAAGCAGTTTGAGCATCAAAACCGATTTCGATGCCCGCTTGCATGGAAGCACGGATGTAACGCAACGCATACGCCGTTCCGCATGCACCAAGAACCGTGGCGGCATCCATCAATTTTTCTTCGATAACGATGGCAGTTCCGAGGTGGTTGAATAGAGAAACCACTTGTTCACCCGCTTCTTTGTTTTGTTCTGAAAACGAAATACACGTGGCACTTTCTGCAAATTGAGCGGCAATATTTGGCATAATGCGAACCATCGGATGTGCTCCTTTTGTTTTGTGTTGTAAGGTTTCCAACGACACACCACTCACGGCAGAAGCGATAATTTTGTTGGAAATATGAGGTAAAATCTCATTTAAAACCGTGTCAATTTGATAGGGTTTGATGGTGAGAATAATCAAATCGGCTTGATCAATGTTTTCAATATTGTTGGTTGAAACGGTGATTCCGTTTTGAGATAAATGCTGAATTTGAGCCGTATTTCTTCGGGTAATCGTGATGTGATTTCCTTGAGAATAATTGGCTAATCCAAGTGCAATGGCAACGCCTAAGTTACCTCCTCCGATGATATGAATGTTCATGATTGACGGTTTAGAACTCTAAAAATACACATTTTAACGTAAGTTTGATTTAATTCTTAACTTTTAAAAAATGAAAATATTGGAATGGAATGACTGAAAAAAAAGGAATGTTTTTTTAACAATAAGAAATTAAGACAATACGCTAACTGAAACTTAATGAATCTTAATCGCTTAATGGTTTAAAAACTACTTAATTTAAAACCCCAAGATAACTTTTGCAATGGAAAAATAAATTAAAATTCCAAAAATATCATTGCTGGTTGTAATAAAAGGGCCGGTGGCTAATGCGGGATCAATGCCGTATTTGTTCAACGTAATGGGGACAAAAGTACCAATGAGTGATGCGATGACGATTACAGAAATGAGTGCAATGGAGACGGTGATGCCAATAATATAATCCACACCAAGTAAAAAATGACTTCCTAATAATAAAATTATAGAAAGTATAAACCCATTAAATAAACTGAGTTTTACTTCTTTAAATAAACGTTGCCAAATGGTTCCTCCTAAAGTATTATTGGCCAAACCCTGAACGATGATGGCTGAAGATTGCACTCCTACATTTCCTGCCATGGCGGCAATAAGCGGTGTAAAAAAAAACAATACGCCATAATCTTCCATGGCTCCTTCAAACTGTCCGGAAACTTTTACAGCGATAAAACCTCCAAAAAGTGCCAAAACCAACCATGGCAAACGAGCTTTGGTCAATTCAAGAATACTGTCATCTGCCTCAACGTCTTGCGAAATACCGGCAGCCAACTGATAATCTTTATCCGCTTCTTCTTTGATGACATCAATAATATCATCAATGGTGATTCTACCTACTAATCGTCCGAGTTCATCAACAACAGGAATGGCTTCCAAGTCATATTTTTGCATGATTCGGGCCACTTCAACGTCTTTTGTATCCACTTTTACATAATCTACTTTCGGAATATATACATCACTAATGGGTGTTTTGGTGGAAGTAGTCAATAAATCTTTAAGTGAAAGTCTGCCTTTCAATCGGTTTTCATCGTCAACCACATAAATGGAATGTACTCTTGAAACGTTTTCGGCTTGGATTCTCATTTCTTTAACACACGTGAGCACGTTCCAATTTTCGTTGACTTTCACCAACTCTTTGGCCATTAAACCTCCGGCAGAATCTTCGTCATAACGCAACAAATCCACAATGTCTTTGGCGTGTTCAACGTCTTCCAACTCTGAGATTACTTGCTCTTTTTTCTCCTGAGGTAATTCCGCAATAATATCGGCAGCATCATCCGTTGAAAGTTCATCCAACTCTTCTGCGATTTCTTTTGCAGTTAAGCTTTTAAGAATTTTTTCCCGAACTTCTTCATCCAATTCAAGAAGAATTTCTGCGGTTTTTTCTGAATCTAATAGGTTGAAAATATAACTTGCCTCTTTCTGGTCAAGTTCTTCCATGATTTCGGCAATATCAGCATAGTGAATATCATGGAGCAAATCATATAATTCCTGTTCCTTGTTTTCACCGATAAGTTGCTCTATTTGAGCTAAAAAGTCCCTGCTGATTTTAAACTCCATTGGCCGCAATCTTTTGAGTTAATGCCACAAATTGTTCCACCGATAATTGTTCCGGTCTGAGGTCAAAGATACTATCTTCTTTTAAATTATCTGACAGTTGGTATGTTTTTAAACTGTTACGAAGTGTTTTCCTGCGTTGGTTAAAAGCAGTTTTTACCACTGCAAAAAAAAGTTTCTCATCACAAGGTAAATGATACTCTTCTTTACGTCGCAACCTTAAAACACCTGATTTTACTTTTGGCGGCGGTGAAAAAACATGCTCAGAAACCGTAAAAAGGTATTCTGCCTCATAAAAGGCTTGGGTTAAAACGGATAAGATACCATAAGTCTTACTGCCTTTTTTTTCACAAATTCGTTCGGCTACTTCTTTTTGAAACATCCCTGAAAACTCAGGAATTTGGTCTCGCATGGCTAACGTTTTAAAAACAATTTGTGTGGAAATATTATAAGGGAAATTTCCAATTATGGCAAACGGTTCTTTCCCAAAAACAGCTCCTAAATCATATTTTAAAAAATCTTCTGAGATAATTTTACCGACTAATTGCGGGTAATTTTCATTGAGATACACCACAGATTCCCTGTCAATTTCTATCACATAAGTTTCCGTTGGTTTTTCTAAAAGATATTTGGTTAAAACACCCATTCCGGGGCCAATTTCTAAAATCTTTGCATAACCTGAAAACGATAACGAAGCTGCAATTTTAGCAGCAATGGACTCGTCTTTTAAAAAGTGTTGACCTAGATGCTTTTTTGCTCGTACTTGTTCCATAAAAAGTGTAGTTGGGCATAAAGTTACATGCCAATTAAAAAGGTCATTGCTGCAATTACTGCATGGTTACTTCTGAAAAATGTTCGCTAATCACTTCCAATTCCGTTCGAAATGCCAACATTTTATCGCCAAATAACTGAAGACCTTCCTGACGCAATCGTGGAGCATCATCAGTATAATAGCTTTTCAATTTTTCTTTACTGTCTGTAACATATTGAATGGAATAGGTAACACTTCCCTCCTCTTCTACCAAAACTTTGACCATTCTGGCGGTTGAAAATTTTCCGGTTGCCAAAACATCACTAATGTGCTTGGTTTGCATCCATTGCATCCATTTATCATGAACACTATTTTCTATGTTAATAGTAACATTATAAATAATCATAGGCTTTGATTTTACATTTTTAGCATTACAAATTGCTGTCACCGCGAAGCAATCGGTATTTTTTTCGGGCATCTACAAAATAAATACTGTCTTGGTGATTAAAAAGTAAGGCTTCATATAATGCCTTTGCTTTGTCCGGCAATTGTAAGTTTTTATGATAAATTTCTGCGGAAAAATACAACGCTTCATCACGATAAATACTTTCCGGAAAATTGTCTATTATGTTTTGATACGATTCCAACGCTTTTGGAATATCTCGCAACGCTTCATACAACTCACCCAATCGCAATAAGGTGACATCTGCAATAACATCATCTTCAGATTGGTGGTCTTTTAAAATTGCTTGAAACTGCTTTAACGCTTCTTCTTTTTTGTTTTGATACATTAAAAAATCTGCTTTGGCAAAAAGTTTCAAAGCCGTTTGCGTAGAATCTGCAACCGTATTGTCATTGATCAACAAAAATAACTCCAGAGCATCATTCGCTATTAACTGCGTGGATGCCGATTTCAATACTTTTAATTGCGACAAAGCCCAATCAAAATCAATGTTGAAGTAACTGGTTTTGGCTGCTTTTAAACTGGCTTCATGACCAATTACATCATTTTTTAAATCTTCCTGAATTTGAGAATAGTAAATCAAGGCCTGATTGAATTTGTTTTCAAACAACAAGATGTCTGCCAATTCCATTTTGGCATCAGCCATTTGAAAACGATTCAAAGGTAACGCCATGGTTCGTTCCAAAATAGCTTTTCCCTGTTCGGGATTGTTGCGTTTGAATGTTGCAAAATTGGCTTGCATCAACTGTAATGAAAGCGTGTATGGACTCACCCCATATTTCTTTAACAACAATTCTAAATTGGCATCAATTTGAGGATATTCTTTGGGCAATGCTTTTTCAATTTGCATTTTCATCAGATAATAATGTGATTGAATTTGCAAATCCAAATCGTTGGTGTTTTCTAAGATGAACGTAAAAATCTCTTTGGCCAATTCCTCTTCATTATCTTCAATGGCTAGTTCACCCAGCGAAACAATGTTGGAAAAAGATTCCGGTTCGCGTTTGTAAATGGCTTTCTCTTGGATAAAGGCTTTGCCATAGTCTTTTTGTTGCACATAAAACCAACTCAACATTTGATTCCAATAAATATCTTGATTTTGTTGTGCTCTGACTAATAATGCTTTTCTGAGTTGGTTGTTAAATTGACCATCAGTATCGTCATTCATAAATCGAGACAATTGATTTTGAATGAGTACACTGTTTTGTGGATTGGTATACAACTCATCCAAAAACTTATCAATCATTTTATCGGGTTGCCCCAATTGACCATATAACAAACCCATCTGATAATTAAAACGTGCCTTCGGATCAATTGCAAAGGCGGTTTCATAAGCTCGCAAGGCATAATTCAACAGCACCTTTTTTTCAAAAGTTGCGGCCACAGAATATACATTAGTTGGAGCTTCATTTATTTTTAAAATAGCTTCTTCATATAATGATTCTGCCTTTGTAGTATTCTTTTGAAGTTGATAATTATAGCCTAGTTCAATTAAAAGTGTGGCTTGTTTATACTTTAACAAACGCTCTGAGATTTCTTTTTCGGCTTTGTCATATTGTTCCAATTGTTGGTAACATTCAACCATTCGAAGAAAATAATTGTTATTTCCGGGTTGGTTTTTCAACAATTCCTGATAACTCAAAAGGGCTTTTTCAAAAGCTCCGCTGTCAAAATAATTTTGAGCCAATTGTTCATTTTGACCAAAATGGGCCAAACTGAAGAAAAGAAAAACCAAGACAAGTAAACGGTGTAACATAAGTCAAAAAATACAATGTACTAAAGTAGTTTTTTTTTGTGAAATCCAACTCTCATTAGGGTAAGATTAACGAAATAAGCCACTGCAATAGCAAAAAAAAGTCCCATTTTGTTTGAATGGGACCTTTTTGATGTAATGGATTTAATTTATAATTGAAAATCCGGTATAAGGTCGCAACACTTCCGGAATCACAATTCCTTCAGGCGTTTGATAATTTTCAATGATTCCTGCCATAACTCTTGGCAACGCTAACGAACTTCCGTTTAAGGTATGAACCAATTGGTTTTTACCTGAAGCATCTTTGTAGCGTAATTTCAAACGATTGGCTTGAAACGTTTCAAA
>JAUXNR010000442.1 GCA_030682755.1 Flavobacterium sp. | reverse complement strand
ATCTACAAGAATTGTAGGTTCTTTTAAATTCTCAACCGAAACTTGTTTTTCATACATATCTTGGAGTTGAACTTTATTTCCAATTTTTTCAGAAAATCCATTGTTGATGATTTCCAAGAATCTCTTGCCACCCTTGAAACTTTCGATAAGAGGTTCTAATTTTTTGTAGTATTCGTCTTCAACTTTTTGGACAGGAAATCCTTCTCCTGTTCCATATTGAATAGAAGTAAACCATTTGTTTTTTGTTTTGCTACTTTTATCAATATCGTAATTAGATAATGTTACTGTTAAATTGCCATCTTTTATTGGGTGCCTTCTAAATCTTGCACCTTTGTTCTTTACAGGAGGATTATTAAATTCCTTCAGTTTGTAGGTATTTAAATTAAGTACTCCTTCAAGTTTAGTTGTTTTGTTTACAATTAATTTCTTGGGCTTACTAAGTTTAAAAAACTGCAATGTTGTATCTGCCAAGGCTCGACTAACAGCACAGCAAACAGCATTTCCAACAAGCCTCCATTTAGTGTTTTCAGAACCAATAAACTGATAAGTAATTGGGAATCCCATAATAATTGCTGCTTCCCTTACAGTAGGTAATCTGTATTCTCCATCTCCAGTTCTTTTAATCTCCGATTTATAAATAATAGATTCCCTTGAGTTAGCAATTTTGGTTGCAGTAATAGTTCTGCTTGGGTTATTACTATTTTCAGGAAAAGACATTTTTCCCATATAGGGGTGGTTTTGTTTCCAGAATTTTGAAAACTTCCATTCAACCTCATAAACTCCAGTGTCATAAAAATGATCTGTAACCTGATTCTGAGGAATTCTTATGTCATAATTTATGTCTTTTACTTCTGTGAAATTTTCCTTCTGATATGGGGTTGGAAAATTTTGTTGAATAATTTTTATTGATTTATATAACGGTAAACTCCCTTTTATTTTTGGATTAGAATGAGTGTGATTGGGAACTATAAGTTTCTTTTGTTTAATAATCTCACCTGATATTACACGCTTTCTTGCTTGTATTGATCCATAATCTGCTGAATTAATTACAGTTGTGTTTTCAAATAAATCAATTGCAATTTTGTTTGGACTTATTTTGTGCTCATTAGCCCAATCTGTAAGCCCTAAATCTTTAAAAGTATATGCAGTTTGTAAGTATCGCTTAGAATTTACAACGTTTTCCATAAACCAAGCTTTAAGAGTAGAATTTGGTTGATGTTTTTTTACAGCTACTATCTTCAAGAAAGTTTCTGTTAATTTAACCCCTAAAGATTTATCTGCCTTTCCAGATTTGTTAGAACTTGAAAA
>JAUXNR010000440.1 GCA_030682755.1 Flavobacterium sp. | reverse complement strand
ATTTCAATGGTTGTTCCTTCACCTTTGGCAGAACGTATTATAACCGTTCCTTTACAGGCAGTTACTCTTGATTCAATGTTTTGAAGCCCTATTCCTTTACTCTTTTTTGAAACATCAAATCCGGCACCGTCATCTTTAATTGTTAAACTTAAATCATCATGCTCTCTCAACAAATTTACAATAATTGTTTTTGCTTTTGCATATTTATTAATGTTTTGCAACGATTCTTGTACAATTCGGTATAAATTAATTTTTACGGCATTGTCCACTTTTGTCCAGTTTATGGATGTGTCAATTTTTGTGATAAGTTTTGCCTCAGATAAAATCTTTTGCTCTTCAAACAAATTGTGTAAAATTGAAACAAAGTTATTGATTAACGCAAACTTCTCACGGTTCAATTCATGCGATATTTCTCGAATGTCTTGCTCAATATTCTTTAACTCTGAAATATAATGGTCACGATTATCAATGGCTTTCTGATCATTCTTCTTGTTCAAACTGTCCAAATTCAAACGAGCTCCAAACAATCTTCCCAAAACACCATCATGTAATTCTTGAGCAATGCGTTGTTTTTCTTTTTGAACCACGTCATCCAGCTTTTTTTGTTGGCTCAACATCAATTCATAAATTTCTTCATTGGCTCTTTGTTGGGCTTCTCTAAGTTTCAACTGAGCATTCCGGTTTCTCTGATCCCGAATAACATAAAGTAAACCAACAATGAAAAGGGAAAGCAATGAAAAGAAAATAATATTTCTGTTTTGTATGGCCAACTGCTCTTTTTGTCGCATGATTTCATCCGTTTCAAATTCAATGCGAGCAAACTTCTCACTTACTTTGCGTTCTGCAGCCAACAAACTGTCTGATAATTTTATGTATTCTTTAGAATAAGCATTTTCATTTTCTGGTTCAACATTACTTAATTGGTCTATCGCAAGCAATTGTAAATTTAAAATGTTGCTGTTTTTTGCTATTTTGTAGGCTTCCCGAGCATAATACTTGGCACTGTCTGCTTGACCTATTTTTTCGTAATATTCAGAAAGATTAATTTTACTGCTTACAATTTCAGGAATTAATTGTAAGTCTTCTTTAATATGTAAAGCATTATGAAAAGCTTTTGGTAAATTACTATAATCCCCTATTTTAAATTCTGATTTTGCTTTATTATCAAGAATAATTGCATATAAAGACGGATGTTCTTGAAACAAATCTGGTTCAACAATTGCCTGATTGAAAAAGTAAAGTGCTTCTCTAAAATTATTTGTTTTAAAATTTACAAGTCCTAAGTTATTAAACGAGATTGCTTTAGATTGATATTGCCCTAAAGTGTTTAATTCGACTTCATTTGCT
>JAUXNR010000436.1 GCA_030682755.1 Flavobacterium sp. | reverse complement strand
ATTTCAATTTTTGAACTGAATTTGTTGCTGAATTTTTTAGCATCTTTTTTCTTTCCCCATATAATCACAATAAATTCAACCTCTTTGTTGTATTCTTTTGCTAATTTGTTTAAGGCCGGGATTTCTCCTTTACTGGGAATGCACCAAGAGGCATAAGTAACCAGAAAAATAGGCTTTTTTAGTTTACTGATTTTAAGTTTTTTGTTTGAAACTCTTTTTAAAGTAAAGTCGTTGAATTTTGAACCCACAAGTTGGTTGTTAACCAAACTGTCAAACAGATATTGACCTCTTTCAAAGTCACCTGTTCGGTAGGCTTCATTACTTTGGTATTTATATTTTAGAAAATTTGTTCGTACAGCTTCCGTAAATAGTTTAGGAGGCTCATGACTTGATTGAGCGAGTAGGTGTAGGTTTGAGGTAACAAATACTAATATGAGAATAATTTTTTTCATATTTTAAGTAATTTGATTCGAACAAAGCTATTTATTTTTATTAACAAAACCAAATTTTATCGGTTAACAACCTGTTAATAAGTCTTTAAATAAAAAATAAACTACAAAATTACAGTTTTTCTGTCTGTAGATTCCACCTTATTATTTCACAATCATTTTCTTGACACTTTTTTTGTCACCTTGATAGACTGCTAACAAATACATGCCTTTTGCAAGGTTTTTAACTGCAATGGATTCAGTGGGAGTGGATGAACTTAAAACTAATTTACCCAGCAAAGTATAGATTTCTACTTTATCAATTGCCACAGTGGAATATATGTTAATAAAATCTATTACAGGGTTTTGAAAACTAAATTGATCTAATTCAAAGGAATCAGCAGTTAACACACAATTATCACCTACTACATAGGTTATATATTTGGTTACTGATAATCCGCCAGCATAAGCAAATTTAACGGCATAACTTATTGTAGCACCAATTGTTTGATTGGTAATGGTGTAAGAGTAAGTGCTTCCTGAAACATTGCTCATTTGATATTCTGTAAAAGGTGTCTGTCTCCATAAAAAGGCAACCACACCTACTTTATCTGTGTCTAACAATTCAAATGTAATTTTTACATCCGTTCCAATGGTTTCAAAAGTATAGTTATATCCTATTGAGAAAGTGCCTTGTTGAGCTTCTGTATCTGTTCCTGAGCAACCTGTAACTCCGGTGGTTGTAGCACTCAAAAGTATAGGATTGTTACTGTATTGATTTCCGTTGACATCACTGGCAGAAACAGAAAAGTTATACGTTGTAGTAGGCAGTAAATTTGGAACAATAACAGATTTTACAATCCCGGAAGGATTTGCTGTAGTGATAGTTAGATCACCGTAATTGATAGAATAGGCAACATTCCCGGAGTTATCTGTAGCGTTTAGTAATAATTCAATAGTGGAACTTGTGACATTGCCAACTGCAGCTGTAAAATTAGTAGGAGCTTCTGTATCCTCTTGCAAATTTTGATAAACTCTAACATAATCTATTTCCATGGAAGCTTGTGTAAAACTAGAAGGAATGTTTCCGGCAACGCCACCCATTGCGATATTTAATAAAAGATATTGTTCTGCGTCAAAAGGCCAAGTACTAGCATTTTTAACAGCAGGATTGTAGGTATAAAACGCAACACCGTCAAGAAGAAATGTAATCTGAAACGGAGACCAATTCACAGAATAGACATGAAAATCGTTACCTAAATTGGAAGCAATGGTTCCGCCATGATTCACAGTGTTTCCAAAGGAAGAGGGTGTATGAATGGCACTTTGAATGAAACCCGCAGGTTGCGATGGTGTAATTCCGTGTTCCATAATGTCAATTTCACCACAAGCCGGCCAATTGGTGGTTCCAAATTCAGCATTAAAAAAACCACCGATTTCGTTAACATTTTTACCCAACATCCATAAGGCAGGCCAAGTTCCTTGTTGGGTTGGAATTTTTGCCCGGATATCAACACGACCATATAAAAAAGCAAATTTTGAATTTAATCGAGCAGAAGTATATTGTTTGGTAACACCTTGATTGGTGTAGGGTTCTTTTATGGCTTTTATAGTCAATAAGCCATCAGTAACAAATGAATTTGTAATAAGATTGGTGTAATGTTGTACTTCACCATTAAACCAACTTCCACCATTTGGCAATTGTGTTTGATGATGCCATTTGGATGAATTAATTGCACCGTTTGTTTCAAATTCATCGGACCAAACTAAATCGGTATATACTACATCAACTTGGGCTTTACTGGAAAAAGTAATCATAAAAATGGATAAGAAAAGAAGGAATAGTATATTTTTTTTCATGATAAATGAGCTTATTTTTTATGGTATTGTTTTTATTTTCTAAAAAGTTAAACTGATTTATCTATTTTTTAACTTAATCTATTTGATGAATTATAAATTGTTATTTTGATATTTTAATTCTTCATTTTTATCCCATAAACCCCAGTAAGCACCCACTTCGCCTTCGGGTCCCACTTTCCATGATTCATCAAAAGAAGAAAAATAGAAAATTTCAATATCGTTTAGTTTTGACCAATTTTGGGTATCGATAAAATATTTCATCGCATTTTCATGAGAAGCTACAGCACCTTTGAGTGAACCACCTTGACTTGGCCATCCGGTTTCGGTAATGATAACACGTTTTCCGTTTCCGGCATGTTTAGCCGATTCGAACATGCTTCTCATGTGATTAAAGGAGTGTTCAATCGGGCAACCTTCCCAATAGGGATAACAATTGGTTAAAATCACATCGCAAGCCTCGGTAATTCTAGGTCGATGCGAAAATTCATAATACGCATCTACATAACCAACCGGAATGTTTGGAAGAGCTTCTTTCACTCGGTTGATGTACTCAATTAATTGCTCTTCTGTTAAATCGTTTCTGTACATAACTTCATTTCCAACAGCGGCAATGGTTACACAACCTTCGTTAGCTAATGCTATTAATGCTTCAATTTCAATTTCATTTTTCTCTAAATCATCTCCGAGCCAAGCACCAACAAGGGTTTTCATACCATTTTGATGAGCAATTCTTGGGATGTGTTCATTTCCTTCAATACAAGAAAAGGATCGCACCCATTTTGCATAAGGTTTAAGAATTTGAATGCGTCTGTTCACTTGCTCTCCATAAATAATATCACCCGGTTTTTGGTGGTTTTCATACATACTGAAACAAATGCCGTGCATTCCATTTTCTAAAGTTTTTAGCCATAATTTGGATAAATCTTCCGAAGTATAGTCAGCGATTTGAATTTCTTGATGAAGATTTTCATCAACATTATTATTTTTATTTTCATTAAATGAAAAAAAATGACCTTCTCTAAATGACATAGTTTATTGTTTTTTTGATGTTATAATTCACCTCTTCGTGCAATCAATTCGTCTTTTATTTCTCTGGCACGTTTTTCATTCAAATTGTATTTCCACATAATGATTATTGCAATTCCGGCAGTAAGTGATGGAATGATAATATCTGCTAAACGCAAATTATACATGGTTTCAGCAGTTTGGGTGGCAGCTCCTCCATCAAAACCAATAAATTTTAATACAGCTCCACTTAATACTAATGCCAATCCTTGACCTAATTTTACCATCCACCAATAGATAGCACCAAATGTTCCTTCTTTACGAGGCATTCCATTTTCAAGCTCATCCAAATCACAAACATCGGCTGTCATACTCATCATTAGTGTAAACAAACTACCTAGTCCGAATGCCAATAATGGGATGGGAAGAAAAATTAACCACGGCACACCAAATTCTGTATTAACACTAAACCACGACATGTTTAATGATTCCAAAGTAGGACCTATTGCATTAAAAAAAGACTGCAATCCGTTTGTCATACTTTGAGCTACTACTGTTTGGTTGAATGATTTGTTTAATTCCGTATCAAATCCCCACCATTTGAGCAAATAACCAACTATAGATATAAATGAAGCGATTATAAAAGCTCTCTTTTTTCCCCATTTATTTGCAATTCTCGTGATGATTGGAATTACCATAAATGCTGTCATTACGGCACTGATTGTTGCAAACCAAGCCGGCCAAGTTCCGGCACCTTCATAACTTCCATTATACATATAAAAAACAATGATAAAAACACTGAAAGAAGCTACAATTTGAAAACCGTTAAATACTAAAAACGTTGCTGCACAGAGTTTCATAAACGGCTTATTTTTTGAAACTTGTTTAATGCCAATTATCAATTCTTTAAAACTGGAACCAATTGTTTTGAAGGATATTTTCTTTCTGTTTTTCATGTGAGCATCGTCAATGCCTTTACAAAATATGGCAGGTAAAACACCTAAAATCATACAAATTACACCAACATAAATAGCCAACTGATTTACACCTTCCACTTGTGTTTCATACATTTTTGGATTAGCAATGATTACCCAAAACCATGGTACAATCATCCATGCAAATTGACCAATTGTATTAGCAAAACCCATTAAACGTGTGCGTTCATTGTAATCACTGGTCATTTCATAACCTAAGCCTACTAAAGGTGTAGCAAAAATGGTATTACCGGTTAAAAATATAAGTGAAAAAATTAAAAAATACCAAAAATTATACATTTGAGAATTTTCCGGACTCATTTGCCATAATAAAATATAGAAAATTCCACTCAAGATGGCTCCCACAAAAATGTAAGGTCTTCTTCGTCCCCATTTGGATTTAGTATTGTCTGAAACAAATCCCATAATTGGATCTGTAATGGCATCATAAAGACGCGGTAAACCACCTAAAATTCCGGCTAATAAGGGATCCATACCAAATGCGGTAAGCAGGAAAAAACTAAATACACCTAATGCTCCGGGTAATAAATTAAGCACCAAATGACCTGCTCCAAAAGCAGATTTTTGTATAAAAGGAACTTTATTTCTGCCATTTGAAGCCTTGTAGTCTGTAACAGGAGTTGGATTATCCATACTTTATTTTTTAAGGTTTAATAACCACCGTTTGCAAAGCTTTTGCACTTATGGAGCTATTTTTTTTCTGGTTATTAAAATTTAATTCTATTGATAGTTCTTTGTC